>JAYKJB010000077.1 GCA_035285325.1 Candidatus Sericytochromatia bacterium | reverse complement strand
CTTGATGCCATCAAAACCGCCCCCGGTGTACTGGTCTTGCGCACGAAAGTCTTTGCGGGGGGCGGTGCTGATCGAGGAGTAGCGTTCGATCAACTGGTTGGGGCTGCTCAAGGCAGAGCGGAGCTGGTCGTTGGCCACGCCACTCACCGCGTCCTTCAACTTGGCCGGGGTGGCCAGCAGGGTGTTGAGATTGGTGGCCGCGGTGATTTCAGCCAGCGGCAAGGGACGCGTGCTGAAAAAGATGATGTGGCAGCGCCGGAGGATCTTGGCCAGTTTTTGCACGCCTCCGTTGGCCTCCTGGCGGGCCACCATCTTGGACTGCGTCAGGTCGCCGATCTTTTTGGCCTCGACGAACCCCTGGACGGCCAGCCCGACCACGAGCCCCATCAGGGAGGCCGCGATCAGGACCTCCATCAGGGAGAAACCGGGGCGGCGGCCCCAGCGGGTGCTCCCTGCGCGCTGGGAGAACTCGCGGGCCGTCATTTCATCTCTCCCCGCCGCAAGCCAAAGTAGCCGATCATCTCCGCCAGCGGCTTTTTCGGATCGTAGCCGAAGCCTTCGGTGCGATCGCCGGCGGTTTTGAGGGCGCTCTCCGAGATTTTCTTGATCGTCTTGTCGCGCATATAGACCCGCACCGTCACCGTCATCATCCACAGGGGCACCCGCACCGATAGGCCTTCGCTGTCATCGACCTGGTTCGTGACCGGGCGGGGCTTGGGGCGATAGCCGTTGCTGGCGTCCGTGCCGAACAGGGTTGGCAGGCTGTAGGTTTGTTTGCCGACGAAGTTGCCTTCGTTGTTGTCGTGAGGCTTGCCCAGCGGGCTGTTGCTCTGCACCCAGACCTCGCGCACGTAGCGCACGTTGTCCGGCAGTCGGTTGGCCGCTGTGATGTTGGCGTCCTTGATCCCGGACAACCCACGAAGGTTGGGGTTGGCGATCGGGGCTGGCAAAAACGCCACTCGGGTCGGGGTGCCCGTGCCGTCTATGGTCAAGACCTTGTCCTCATAAAGGGCGGTACCCGCAGTCGCACTATGCCAATTCGGGAAAACGCCGACGACTTCACGCGGGGTGGTCCCCTCCTTCGAGAAGGCAGGCGTCGGAGGAATGACATTGATCCGCTTGCTTTCATCCAGGCTGAAGCGCTTGCTACCCCGAACATCGTCACCCGTGAACGAACTGCGGTTGTTGCGTTCGGGAAACTCATACAACCACTCGCGCACCAGCAGGACGGGCGTTTCATTCCAGACGTTGTGCAGGCAGCCTGCGACACCAAAATTGGCATACTGAGCCGTGTTGTGGTCCCGGTGGGTGCGCATGTTCTCGGGCGGCAGATAATAGGTTCCGCCCACTGCCACATAGGGGTTTGGGCAACTGCGAAAGTACGCGAGGCGCTCGGCTGCCAGGTTGGCCGCCCGCGTGACCAGGTCGGTCGTGTTCGCAGCGCGTTGCGCCGCCAGCGCGCCGGCCAGCACGCCCGTCAATGCCGTGACGAGCACCGAGGAGGCGACCACAATTTCCAGGACCGTAAAGCCGCCACGTGCCGCCAACCCGCACCCTCCCGCCAAAACTGAGCCTACCAATGGTTTACCCGGCCCGGTGGTGACGTAACATCCGGGGACAGCCGGGGCAGGGCCTGCCAATCGCTCCATCGCCCGTCCACGCCTGTGTTTGGTGTCACTCCGGGATCGGGTTTTCCCGGTCGGTCAAGGCATAGGGCACCTCGCCCGGGCTGAGCAACCAGCGGCCATCGCGATCGCGGGCCTGCACCAGGAAGTGTGTGCCGGCCGGGTTGCACTCGTAGACCACGGCGTTGGGGATGCGCGCCTCTTCACCCGCGATGCGGATCCGGCGCGCGTTCTTCACGTTGCGCGCCAGCAGCACCCGCGTGACCTCATCCGCCGTGCGCGGCAGCTGGCGGCTCTCGGAATAGTGCTCGAAGACCGCCCGATGGACGGTCTGCACCTGTTCGCGGAGCTTGTCCTCCTGTGCCTCCGGCGACATCGCGTGCATGTAGGTGCCGCTGGCCAGCAGCAGCAGGAAGCCGGCCACCACCACGGCCAGGGTGACCATGCGGGCGCGCGACTGAGGCGCGTTCTGCGTCTTGAGGCGTTCTTGAATCGCGTTGCGACCTCGGTTGCGCTTGTCCGAGGCTGCATTGGCGGGAGCCGCGCCCTTGGCCCCCTTGCCGGCCCCACCCTTGGCGGCCGGCGCCCCATCAATCGGCGAGGTTTTCTTGGCCTTCTTGTTCGACTTGCCCGATCGCGCCGCATCGGGCGCGCTTCGCTCGTTCAGGGGGCGCGTCTTGGGTTTGGCCTGGCAACTCTGGCAGACATCCGTGAAGCCCAGGCACTTCCGGCAAAATTCCCGACGACAGCTCTTGCAATGGCCGACGGCCACCAGATCCGCGTGGGAGATGCAGCGCGGCAGGGCCCGACAGGCATCGCAGTAGCCCTCATCGTCCAGGTGGGTCTGCTCGTCCTCGGCAGCCCGGCAGTAATTGCAGCGGCGCGAGGAGGCGGTGGGCGCTTCGTACTCGCGCTGAACGGCACTGCTCGTGCGGCGGTGCGCCCGTTCCTCAGAGCAGGTCCGGCAGACGCCATCCTCACCCTGGTCGAGGCAGGCCTGGCAGACGCCGAAGTCGCATCCGGAACAGACGCTGACCGCCGGCGAATCGTCGTAGATGCAGGACGCCATAACCTGGTCAGACCCTCGTTCCCATGCTCACGATGTACCCGCTCGCCCCGCCGGGATAACCGCGCCCGCGGGGACGGGCAGCACCCATCGCCGCGTGTTGAAGAGAACGGACTCGCGGCGTGGATTGTATCGCCGGCGTCCCCGCAGTATGATGGAAACCGTCGCGGGCCGTGCTGGCCCGCCATCCTGGGGGGGAGGGGGTCATGTCGGACGTCACGCCAGCCGGCGGGGGCAGCAACCTGTTCAAGGTGGCCAGCACCTCCAACCCTGCCTCGGTGGCCGGGGCGATCGCCGGCACCATCCGCGAACGCGGCCGCTGTGAGATGCAGGCCATCGGCGCCGGAGCGATCAACCAGGCCATCAAGGCGATCGCCATCGCGCGCGGCTACGTGGCTCCGAGCGGCATCGACCTGATTTTCGTGCCCGCCTTCCTCGACATTCAGGTGGAAGGTGAGGAGCGCACGGCCCTCAAATTCGTGATCGAACCGCGACGCTGACCAGCTCGCCCGGATCGCGGCGCGTTGACCGGGCTGCGGTCTTCATGGTAATTTCTTAACCTGTATTTCCCTTTCACCGCTCGAACCGGGTCCCCCAAGCGCCCGGCGCGCCACGCGCCACGCACCCGAATTCGGCGTGACTCTCGCCCCTGAACGGGGTTGCCAGAGGAGATTCTCTCGATGTACGCGATCATCGCGACCGGGGGCAAGCAGTACAAAGTCGAAGCGGGTCGCTTCGTCGATGTGGAACTGCTCCCGCAGGACAAGGACGAACAGGTGGTTTTCAGCCAGGTGCTGCTGATCGCCGACGGTGAGAAGGTGTCGATCGGCACCCCCATGGTCGCCGGTGCCACCGTCAAGGGCAAGGTGCTGCTGTCGGGTAAGAAGTGGTGCAAGCGCTTCCGCGCCACCCTGTCCGACGAAGAGCTGGCGCAGAAGGGCCGCCCGGGTCTGGCGCCCAAGGTCATCATCTACAAGCAACGTCCCAAGAAGCACTACCGTCGCAAGCGCGGTCACCGTCAGCCCTTCACCCGGGTGCTGATCGAGTCGATCGGCAGCTAGTGGCGCCCTCTCACGCGTTTTGGAAGTAGGTATCGACAATGGCTCATAAAAAAGGCGTAGGCTCGACCCGCAACGGCCGCGACTCGAACCCCCAGTACCTGGGCGTCAAGAAGTTCGGCGGTGAAGTGGTGGCGCCCGGCAACATCATCATCCGTCAGCGTGGCACCAAGATCCATCCGGGCGAGAACGTCGGGATGGGCAAGGACCACACCTTGTTCGCACTGACCGAAGGCACCGTCCAGTTCGTCCACAAGGGCGCCAAGGGCAAGAAGGTGAACGTGGTTCCCTTCGCGGTCGCCCAGGCCTGACCCCCTCCCCTGACCGGGACTCAGGGCTCGAAGCGGCGTGACTGCTTCGGGCCCTTTTTTCAGAATCGGCTACCATAAACCATGTTCATCGATCGCGCGAACATCCTGGTGCGCAGCGGCAAAGGCGGCGACGGCGTCGTCATGTGGCGGCGCGAAAAGTACATCCCGGCTGGCGGCCCCGCCGGCGGGGACGGCGGGCGCGGAGGCTCGGTCTGGCTGCGAGCCACCGACGACCTCAACACCTTGCTGGACTTCCGCTACCAGCACAAATTCCTGGCCGAGGACGGGGAGCGAGGGCGCCCCAAGAACCAGCACGGCAAGGCCGCGGAGGACATCGAGGTGCGCGTGCCGGTTGGCACCGTGGTCTACGACGCGAACACCCGCGAATTGCTGGCCGACCTCCACGAGGCCGAGATGCGCTGGCAAGCCGTGCAGGGGGGACGAGGCGGTCGTGGCAACAGTCACTTCGCTACGCCGACGCGCAAGGCCCCCGATTTTGCGGAACCCGGCCAGCCCGGGGAGGAGCGGCAGCTCCAGCTCGAGCTCAAGTTGCTGGCGGATGTCGGGCTGGTCGGCTTGCCCAACGCCGGCAAGTCCAGCCTGATCACGGCCGTCTCGGCGGCGCGTCCCAAGGTCGCGGACTACCCGTTCACCACCCTGGAACCCCAGCTCGGCGTGATCCGCTATGGACCTGGCGAGACGCTGGTGATGGCCGACATTCCTGGACTCGTCGAAGGCGCCGCGGAGGGCACCGGGCTGGGGCACGACTTTCTCCGCCACGTCGAGCGCTGCCGCCTGCTGGTCCACCTGCTCGACCTGTCGGGGGGCCTGGAGGGCCGGGACGTCTGGCAGGACTTCAACGTGATCGAGGCCGAGCTCCAGCGTTACAGCGCAGAACTGGCGGCTCGCCCGCGCGTGGTGGTGCTGAACAAGATCGACCTGCCGGAAGCCCGCGAAAATCTCGCCTCGGTGCGTCAGCGAATGGAGGCACAGGGCCTGCCGGTGTTCGTCGTCTCGGCGGCCACGCGCGAGGGGCTCGACCCCTTCTTGGCTACCCTGCGGACCCGCGTGGCCGAGTTGCCGCCGCCCGTGATCTTCCGACCGCGGCCGAGCGAGCTGGTGGCTGTGGCCCCGGAAGAGGCGCTGATCAACCGGCGTGGCAAGCTCTGGCAGGTCACGCATAGCCGCCTTGAACGCCAGGTCAGCACGCTCAATCTGGAATCCGCCGGTGCCGTGGTCAAGCTTCACCAGTTGCTGGATCAGCATCGCATCATCGAACGCCTGCGGGAAATGGGGGTTCAGGATGGGGACACCGTGGCCATCGGCGACTTCGTCTTCGATTTCGTCGACTGACGGCGCTCGCCTCCTGGTGATCAAGGTGGGCACCACCACCTTGATGGGCGCGGACGGACCGGACCTGACCGTGCTCGGTCGCCTGGCAGACGTCCTGGCCGGCTTGCATCAGCGGGGACATCGGGTCGTCCTGGTCACCTCTGGGGCGGTGGGCACCGGTCGCTGGCGCCTGCAGCTGGCCCAGCGCCCGCGCTCGATCCCCGAGAAACAGGCCGCGGCTGCGGTGGGTCAGGGCATCCTGATGCACCTGTACGAGCAGGTCCTGGCCGCCCGGGGCCTCACGAGCGCGCAGCTGCTGCTCACGCGGGCCGACCTGGGCGATCGCGCCCGTTACGTGAACGCCAGCAATACCTTGCAGGTGTTGCTGCACGCGCCCGGGGTGGTGCCGATTGTCAACGAGAATGACAGTGTGGCGGTCGAGGAGCTGAAATTCGGCGACAACGACAGCCTGTCGGCGCTGGTGGCCAGCGTGATCGACGCGCAGCTCCTGTTCGTCCTGTCCGATGTCGACGGCCTGTATGATGCCGATCCGCGTCAGAATCCTCAGGCTCGCCGCCTGACGGAGGTGCCGGCGATCACCCCTGAGATCGAGGCGCTGGCCGGGGGCAGCGGCAGTGGCTGGGGCACGGGGGGGATGGCCACCAAGGTGGCCGCGGCGCGGATCGCGACCAGCTGCGGGATTCCCATGGTCCTGTTGCACGGCCGCGCGCCGGAGGCGGTGCTGGCCTACCTGGATGGCGAATCGCTTGGCACCACCTTTGCCGCCCAGGCCACCCGCATGGAGGGGCGCAAGCGCTGGTTGGCCTGGGGAGGCCTCACCCACGGTCGCCTGCGGCTTGATGCGGGGGCGGTCGAGGCCATCCGGGCTGGGGGGCGAAGCCTGTTGCCGGCCGGCGTGAAGGCGGTGGAGGGGGGATTCGAACCCGGGGACCTGGTGGCCTTGCTCGACCCGGATGGGCGAGAGTTTGCGCGCGGCATGGTCAACTACAGCTCCGCCCAACTTGAACGCATTGCGGGGCGCCACAGTTCCGAGATCGAGTCGATTCTCGGTGACAAACCCTACGACGAGGCGATTCATCGCAACAACATGGTGACGCTGTGAGCCTCCCCGCGGCTCAGCTGGAGCACGCCTGATGCGATATGCCCTCTACGGCGGCACCTTCGACCCCTTCCACGTAGGCCACCTGGCCGTGGCACGGGCGGTACGCGATGCGGGCCTGGTGGACGCGGTGCTGCTGATTCCGGCGGGCTCGCCGCCGCATCGCCAACCGACTCGTGCAAGTGCGGAGGAACGCTGGTGCATGGCGCTGCTGGCCACCTTGCCGGAACCTGGTCTGCGGGTGGTGCGTTGGGAGACGGAGCGGGCGAGCGAGGGGCCGACCTATGCCATCGATACGGTGCGTCGCGCGCGCGGCGAACTCGGGGCTGAGGCCGAACTCTACTGGGTGCTGGGGGCGGATGCGCTGGAAACGCTGTCCGCCTGGCAGGCGTTCGGGTTGCTTTGCGAATGGGTGCAATTTCTGGTGTTGCCCCGGGCCCCCTACGATCTCGCCTGGATCCGATCCCACGCCGCCCGCTTGCGGGAGGCGCACCCGGCTTTTCGCCTGGTCTGTCTGGAGATGCCGGCCGTCGCGGTCTCCTCGACGGCGTTGCGGGAGGCTCTTTCCGCGGGGCAGGTCCCGCGGGATGTCCTGCCCCCCTTGGTGGCTGACTACCTGACGCGCTACCCGCTGTATCGCGACCCCCCCTCGCCCGGCTGGGCGGCAATTCCGGTCAACGGAGAGGAATCCCGCGCGTGAATCAGGTCTTGCTATGGCGTCGCATTGAAGAAAACGAGCAGCGCGTGGCCGAAGAGGAGGGCCTGGTGGCGCCGGGCGAGCGCTATGCGCTCATGGCGGCTCAGACCGAGGCCTTGAAGGTGCTGTCCGGCTGGCTCCGCGGCGGCGCCCGCAATGTGCTGCTGCAGGCGCCGACCGGGGCCGGTAAGACGGCCGTGGCGTTCCATCTGGCCGTCGCTGAATTTCTGGCCCGGCGTGAGCCGGTGGTGCTGCTGGCACCGACGCGCGATCTGCTGCGCCAGCATCAGCACTACTTCACGGCGCGGTTGGCTGGTACCCCGCTGGTCTGCGACGCGCTGCACGGGGGCGTCGATCCTCGCGCGCGGGAAGCGCTGCTGGCCCGCTTCGACCGTGGCCTGATTCCGATCCTGATTGCCAGTGGTTTGATGCTGCAGGAGGAGCCCCATCGCCAGCGCCTGCGCAAGGCCGGCTTGTTGCTGGTGGATGACCTGCATGCCTTCGACACGCGCGAGCATTTGCAGCCATTGCGGGGGATTCACGCGCCGGCGCTGTTCATGACCGCCACGCCCGAGACGGTCACGGCCTTTCTGGAAGAAAAACAGGTCGGCCCGCACACCTGGGTCTGGCACGCGCGTCCCTTCGAGGCCCCGCCCACCGTGCGACGCACGCTCAAGGGGCGTCCCCAGGCCACGCCCAATCAGCAACTCCTGCTGGCCGAAACGCCCATGCAGGCCCACCTGGCGGAGGCGGCTCGCGTCTTCGTGGTGTCGCGCACCCGGGCGCAAGTGCCGCGCATCGCGGCCTTTCTGCGCAAGCGTTTCGGCGTGCCGGTCTTTGAATTGCATGGAGAGATGGCCGACTCGGCCGAGCACGCCCGGCGCCTCCAGAAGGCGGGCACCTTTCGCGAAGACCGCAGCCGGGTGGCGGTGATGAACGCCTTCCGCGCCGAGGCTCCGGCCATCCTCGTCTCCACCAACCTGATCGGGGCGGGGGTCGATGTGCCGGAGGCCGACCTGATCGTGGTGACGGATGCGGACGGCTTCGGCGAGACGGAGCTGGCCCAGTTGGTCGGCCGGGTGGGACGTCGCGAGAAGCCTTCCGAGGCCTATCTGGTGGTGGGCACGCTGGAAAAGGTGCGGGCGAAGCGGCGCAAGGGCGCGCGCTGAAAACGGGCGGCTGCCGGGGGCGCGGTCATCGGGTCCCGGGGCAGCGCCACGGGACCACCCCCCTTGCCTGGACCGTCGCTGCACCCGGTTTACCGACTTGCTTCCGGCCGTCATCGCTGTCGCGGCCGGGCTTTCCTGAGGTAGAATGACAGCGTGACGTCGTTGCGAGAAACGCCTCCCGAACCCTCCCTGCCAGGGAGCTCCGCCCAGCTGCTGGCCGTGCTGCGAGCCCCGATCGAGGAGTGGCTGTCCACGCACCTGACGCCCCATCGCGTCGGCCATTCCCAGCGGGTGGGCCAGACCGCGCGTCAGCTGGCGGAGCGCTTCGGTGCGGATCCGGACCTGGCGGAGCTGGCGGGCTTGCTCCACGACGTGGCGCGCGAGTGGGCCGGCTCGCGTTTGCTTGAGGTGGCACACGCGGCGGGGTGGCCGGTGGGCTATCTTGAGGAACTCACGCCCATGCCCTGCTTGCACGGAGCCGTGGGGGCGCGCCTGGCGCGTGACCAGTTTGGCGTGGCCGACGAAGCGGTGCTCCAGGCGATCGCCCGACATACCCTCGGCGCCGAGGACATGAGCCTGATGGATCAGGTCCTGTTCGTGGCCGACGCGATCGAGCCAGGCCGCGGCGACGCGCCGTATCTCGCCGATCTGCGCCAGGCGGCCGACACCGATCTGGCCTTCGCTTGCCGCAGGGCCTATGATCACACCTTCGACTATCTCTTGCGCACGGCCCAACCCATTCATCCCGATGCCGTGCGCGGACGCAACTGGTTGCTGTTTCAGGAGCAACGGGCGCGTCGTCCCGCCCCGTCCCCTTGATTCAGGAGGTTCCCGTTTTGGCAGATTCCCTCGATTCGCGCGCGCTGGCCCATCTGGCGGCCCACAAGGCCGACGACAAGAAGGCCGACGACATCCGGGTGTTCAATCTCGAGGGCATCTCGTTGATCGCCGACTTCGTGCTGTTGTGCAGCGCCCAGACCACCGTCAAGGTGCGGGCGGTGGCCCAGCATGTCGAGGAGGAGCTGACCAAGGCCGGCTACCACTTGCATGGCAGTGAAGGCTGGAATGAGGCGGTCTGGATTCTGCTCGATTTCGGCACCGTGATCGTGCATGTGTTGCGCACGCAGGAGCGGGAGTACTACAACCTGGAAAGGCTGTGGGCACAGGCCCCGCAGGAAAGCTGGACGCCGGCCGCCAACGCGTGAGCCGACTCGTCCCCGTCGGACGCCAGGCATGGAGGAAAACACGGCTATGGGCATGGACCTGACCCAACTCGAAGACAGTCTGTACCGCCTGATCGTGGAGACGGCGACCAACCTGCCGGCCGATGTGCGGGCCGCCATTCGGGACGCGCGTCTGCGTGAAGACGCGGGCACGCGCTCGGCGCTGGCGCTTGCCACGATCGCCCAGAACATCGATCACGCCTCCCACGACGTGTTGCCGATCTGCCAGGACACGGGGATGCCGACCTTTTTCGTGCATACCCCGGTCGGCGTCAATCAGATGGCGATCAAGGCGGCGATCCGCCAGGCCATCGCGCGGGCGACCCGCGACGGCAAGCTCCGCCCCAATTCGGTCGACTCGCTGACTGGCGACAACAGCGGCGACAATCTGGGGCCAGGCTCTCCGGTGATCCACTTCGAGCAGTGGGAACGCGAGGTCATCGAGGTCAAGCTGATCCTCAAGGGGGGCGGCTGCGAAAACAAGAACATCCAGTACTCCCTGCCGGCGGACTTGCCTGGGCTCGGCAAGGCCGGGCGGAATCTCGACGGAGTCCGCAAGTGCATCTTGCACGCGGTACACCAGGCGCAGGGGCAGGGCTGTTCGGCGGGTTTCATCGGGGTGGCGGTCGGGGGCGATCGTACGTCGGGATACGAGTGGGCCAAGCACCAGTTGCTGCGGCCGGTGGACGACCTCAACCCGGATGCGCGCCTGGCGGATCTCGAAGCCTATGTCATGGACAAGGCCAACACCCTCGGCGTGGGCACCATGGGGTTTGGCGGGGATGTCACCTTGCTGGGCTGCAAGGTGGGCGTGCTGAACCGCCTGCCGGCCAGCTTCTTCGTGTCGGTGGCCTACAACTGCTGGGCTTACCGCCGCTTGGGCGTGGAACTTCACCCTGAAAGTGGCGAGATTCTGCGGTGGCAGTATCGGGTCCCCGCGACCGAGGCCGCTCCGATGGCTCAGGCCGCCGCTGGCTCCGCCACGGGGCGGGTGGTGTCGCTGACGGCTCCCATCTCGGAGGCTCAGATCCGGGAACTGCGGGTGGGCGATGTCGTGACCATCGATGGCCTCATGCACACCGGCCGGGACGCCATCCATGCACACCTGATGACGCACGATGCTCCTGTCTCCTTGCAGGGCGGGGTGCTCTATCACTGTGGACCGGTGGCCGTGAAAGGCGAGGCCGGTGACTGGCGGATTCTGGCGGCGGGTCCCACGACCAGCATCCGAGAAGAGCCTTATCAGGCGGAGGTGATCAAGAAGTTTGGCCTGCGCGTGGTGATCGGGAAGGGCGGGATGGGCCCCAAGACCCTCAAGGGCCTTCAGGAACACGGGGCCGTCTATCTCAACGCGATCGGGGGGGCGGCCCAGTCCTACGCCCGCTGCGTGGAGGCTGTGGAAGGGGTTGACCTCATGGAGTTCGGCATTCCCGAGGCGATGTGGCACCTGCGGGTCAAAGGTTTCCAGGCCGTCGTCACCATGGACAGCCACGGCAACAGCCTGCACGCGCAAGTCGAGCAGGATTCGGAGGCGAAGCTCGCCGCTTTGGCCGCGCCGGTCTACTGAACTCAGCCCCCGGCGTGACAGGCGCCCCCGGTTCGACCGCATCCTGCCTTGTCGTGTGCGGGATCCCTGGTCAGCCCGCGTCTGTCTGGTCGGCCAGGCGTCGCTGCTCCTCCAAGGCTTGTTGAACCTGTTCGAGCGAGGCAAATCCGAGCTTGACGATCAGGTGGCCGAGCAGCAGGCCAGAACGCTCGTGCTCGGCCATGGCCGCATCAAGTTGCTCCGGGTTGATGAAACCCTTGCGAATCAGCAACTGTCCCAACCGAAGGTCCTTGTACTGCGCCTCCAACAAGTCTTCCAGTTGCTGGAAGGTCAGGTGGCCGAGGCTGAACAGCAACTCGCCCAGGCGCAAAAAGGGTTTTTTCCGCTGAACGTCCAGCGCCTCCTGGAGTTGCTCCTCCGTGATGATGGCGCGCGATACCAACATCGCGCCGAGGCGTTCGTGACTGGAACTTGGCATGCAACCTCCCGGATCGTGGCTGGCCTCCTTGTACCCTGGTTGCCAGGCGTCCGATGCAGGGGCCTTTGGAGGCGCCTTTGATATTGCGACGAAACCGCCGGAGTCCGCATGTCATCTTATGTTCAGCTTGACGCTTGCCTCACGGCTGCCTACAATACTTTCATCGCACGAATTGTGCCTACGTCGAACGATCTCACTCAGCCTCGCGAATCAGCACGGAGTCACCGGGATGAATCTGCTCGCATCCACAGTTGCCAGATTTGGCGCCACCGACCGGCGTGATGCCTGGTGGTTGTATCCTCTGATGGTGGCCTCGGGCCTCGGCTTTTTCGTCGTCTACGCGACGTACGCGGGCTTCTCCAACGCGCACTTCTCCTGGGGGTCGTACCTGTCGCCCTTCTACTCCCCCTTGCTGCCCGTGCCGGACTGGATCAAACAGGTCGCGCCCTGGTTCACGCCGGCCATGCTCATTCTGATCTGGCCGGCCGGCTTCCGTGCCACCTGTTACTACTACCGGAAGGCCTACTACCGGTCATTCTTCTTCCACCCCCCGGCGTGTGCGGTGGGGGAGGGACGTCCGCACGGGACCTACACGGGAGAGCGGGCTTTCCCCTGGATCCTCCAGAACGTCCACCGCTTCTTCCTGTACGTGGCCATCCTGTTCATCGGCCTGCTGGGCTATGACGCGCTGCTCGGGTTCGTGTATCCGGTCAATCCGGACGGCTCCCTGCTCGTGAACTACCACCAGCTCAGTCACGCCGAGTTTGCGGCGTCCGGTGCCAAGCTGAAGTTCGGGGTGGGGGTCGGGACCTTGGTGCTGGTGCTGAACGTGGTGCTGCTGAGCGGGTACACCTTCGGCTGCCATTCCTTGCGTCATCTGGTGGGCGGCAAGCACGATTGTTTCAGCTGTCACGTCAATGGCGGCCCTAATCCGCCGGCCAGCTTCAAGGCCTGGAAGGCCGTGAGTTTCCTGAACCAGCGGCACGAAATGTTCGCCTGGTTGAGTCTGTTCTCGGTGCTCTTCACCGACTTCTACATCCGCATGGTCTCGATGGGGTTCTGGAAGGATTTCTACATCCTTTTCTAGCGCGCTGCGCCCCCGGTCCCCTCGCCCCTCGATTTGAAGGTTAGCCTCGATGTCTTCCAAATACGACGTTCACGAGTATGACGTGCTGGTTATCGGTGCTGGCGGCGCCGGCATGCGGGCCGCCGTGGAAGCTGCGCAAATGGGGCTTCGCACCGGCCTGGTTTGCAAGTCCTTGCTGGGCAAGGCCCACACCGTGATGGCGGAAGGGGGCATGGCGGCCGCGCTCGGCAACGTGGAGAAGAAGGACAACTGGCAAGTTCACTTCGTCGACACGATGTTTGGTGGCAAGTTCCTGAACAACTGGCGCATGGCGCAGATCCACGCGCAAGAGTCGCCGGACCGCGCGCGGGAACTGGAAAGCTGGGGGGCTGTCTTTGACCGCACCGACGACGGCCAGATTCTGCAGCGTAACTTCGGCGGCCACGCCTATCCGCGTCTGGCGCACGTGGGCGACCGCACCGGGTTGGAAATGATCCGCACCCTGCAGGAACGCGTGGTGGCGAGCGGCCGCCATCCTCACACCAAGGAAGATGAGATCAAGGTGCATATGGAGTGCACCATCTATCGCCTGCTGAAGACGGATGGTCGCGTCAGCGGCGCGCTCGGATACTGGCGTGAAACGGGCAAGCCGATCGTCTTCCGGGCCAAGTCGGTCGTTCTGGCGACGGGCGGTCTGGGCAAGTGCTACCGCGTCACGTCCAATTCCTGGGAAGGGACGGGGGATGGCCACGCGCTGGCTTACATGGCAGGCGCCGAGTTGATCGACATGGAGTTCATCCAGTTCCACCCCACCGGCATGGTGTGGCCGCCTTCGGTGCGCGGAATCCTCGTGACCGAGGGCGTTCGTGGGGAAGGCGGCGTCCTGAAGAATAACAAGGGCGAGCGGTTCATGTTCGGGTGTATTCCCGACCTCTACAAAAAGCAGACCGCCGATACGCCCGAAGAGGGCGAGCAATACATCAAGAAGGTGCCGGGCGCTCGCCGCCCGCCCGAGTTGCTGACCCGTGACGTCGTCGCACGGGCCATCGTGCGGGAGGTCAAGGAGGGGCGAGGCTCGCCTCACGGTGGGGCCTTCCTCGACATTGCCTCGCGCCTTCCGGCAGCGGACATCAAGAAGAAACTGCCGTCGATGTATCACCAGTTCATGGCGTTGGGGAATCTGGACATCACCAAGGAGCCGATGGAAGTCGGACCCACGTGTCACTACGTGATGGGCGGTGTGCGAGTGCATCCTGAGACCCAGGAAACCTCGGTCCCGGGCCTGTTCGCGGCTGGCGAGGTGGCCGGTGGCTTGCACGGCTCCAACCGCCTAGGCGGGAATTCGCTGTCTGACCTCGTCGTCTTTGGACGCCGGGCCGGCCTCCACGCTGCCGAGTTTGCCAAGGCCAACCGTTCGCTGCCGGCGCTGAACCAGGCTGAAGTCGACGCCCTGGTCGACGAGATGTACGCCCCCTTCGAGCGGGCCAAGGGAGAGAACGCCTTCAAGATCACCTCTGCTCTGCAGGACACGATGGAGGCCAATGTCGGCATTGCGCGCCAGGAGAACGAACTGCAGCAGGCTTTGGCCGACATTGACGGGCTCCGCTCGCGGGCGGCCGTGGTTGGCGTGGCGGGCGATCGCCGTTTCAACCCGGGTTGGCACCAGGCCATCTCGCTCGACTTCCTGCTCGTATGCAGCGAGGCGATCGCCAAGTGTGCCCTGGAGCGGCGGGAAAGCCGCGGGGGACACATGCGCGTCGATTTCCAGGAGACCTTGGATGAGTTCGGCGGCTTCAACCACGTCGTCTGGCGCGGTGAGGATGGCCGGATGCAGTTGCGGCGGCAGGCCATGACGCCGATGCCGGATGACCTGGCGGCTCTGATCGAGGAGAAGAAGAAGAATGGCTGACCATTCCGCTGGAAAGACCGTCAGCGTCGCAGGACGCAAGCACACCTTCAATGTCTGGCGCGGCGACGCCAGCCAAGGGGCGCTGGTCAATTATGATCTGGAACTCTCCGAAGGGATGGTGGTGCTGGACGCCGTGCACCAGATTCAGGCGGAACAGGCGCCTGACCTTGGCTGCCGCTGGAACTGCAAGGCGGGGAAGTGTGGCTCGTGTAGCGCCGAAATCAACGGCAAGCCTCGCCTCATGTGCATGACCCGGATGGACCAGGTGGTCGAGGAAGGCCCGACCACCATTCGGCCGATGCAGACCTTTCCGGTGATCAAGGACCTGGCGACCGACGTCAGCTTCAACTACCGGGCGGGCAAGAAGATCGCCCCGCTCGATCCCAAGCCCAAAGACGCCCGGGGCGAGTGGAAGATGTACCAGTACGAGGTGGATCGGGTCCAAGAGTTCCGCAAGTGCATCGAGTGTTTCCTCTGTCAAAACACCTGTCACGTTCTGCGCGAGCACCACGAGGTGGGGTTCGCGGGTCCTCGCTACCTGATGCGGGCGGCCCAGTACGAGATGCACCCGATGGACCAGGCGGACCGCATCGAGTCGGTCAAGGAAGACTTGGGCATTGGCTACTGCAACATCAACAAGTGCTGCACCGACGTCTGTCCTGAGGGCATCAACATCACCGACAACGCGATCATTCCGCTCAAGGAACGCCTGGTGGACCACGCATATGACCCCGTCATGGGGCTGTGGCGCAAGCTGACCAAACAGTAACGCGGGCTGGTACCGGCTCCCGAGGCGCTGTGAGAACTCTCACAGCGCCTTTGTGCTACTGGGCGCCCGGAACACCCGTCGCGCCTGATATCATGGCAATCGGTATGGTCTGGCTTTGGCCACGCGTGGCGCCCCTCGTGAGGAGGCCGGCGATGTCTTTCGGTCGATTCACCTCTCAACTCCTGCGTTCCCTGCCCGCTCAGGCGTTCTCCGTCAGCCTGGCGGGGATGGCCCTTTGGGCCTCCTGTCCGTCGCCGGTGGTGGCCGCCGGCGCCCCACTGGAGGCCGTGGTCACCCAGGTGGTGCGTCGGGTCGATTGGCAACGCGCCCTCACGACGCGCTGGCAGCCTGCAGGGCTCGATCTGGTCTTACTCACCGGCGATAGCCTTCGCACGGGGCAGGACGCCAAGGCGGAGTTGCTATACGGCGATGGTTCCGTCACCAGGGTGGGCGCGCTGACCCGCTTGACGATCGCGGGAGATCAGAAGCGAGAGCTTCGTTTGGAGGCGGGAAGGATCTGGCTTCAAATTCGTAAGAGCGGTGCGGGGATGCGGATTGTGTGGCCCGGTGCGGTGGCCACGGTGACGGGCACGGAACTGGTGGTCGAGTTCGACCCGACGCGCCGTGCGACCGAGGTGACCGTCTTCGAAGGGGCGGTCGATGTGGCGGGCGATGTGGGCCAGTTGGTC
>JAYKJB010000076.1 GCA_035285325.1 Candidatus Sericytochromatia bacterium | reverse complement strand
ATGCCGCCCCAGATGCGCGAGTTGGACATCTCGTCCCGCAGGGCCTCGAAGCGCGCCGCTTGGGCCGGAAAGGCGCGCGAGAGCACGGCCGCGCCGGCTCCGGAAAAGGTGCTGTGGCCGGACGGATACGAGGGATGCGAAGGCGTGGTGACCAGGTAGGGCCAGAAGGTCGATTTGGGGTCGCGGCGCCGGGCCTCCTGCTGCGGACGGATCTGAAACCACCAGTACTTGCTGTCCCAGCAGGCGATCGCGGCATCCGCCTGGGCCCTGGCCCAGTGGGCCAGCACCCGGGCCGCGGCCATTTCGCCCACCTTCTGCTCCTCGATGCATGTGACCGCCAGCCTGTTCCAATCCGACGGTGGCGCCGTCAGCGCATAGCGGTCGGCCGCGGCCTTCTGGGCGTCCGTCAGGGTCGCCTCGATGCCCATCACTTCCTTGAGTTCCGCGTCGAAGACGGCGGAACCGGGGCGTGGCGGCTCGGGCAGGCGGAACTGCTCGGGCTTGGTCAGCCCCCACGTTCGCCACAGGCGCACCTCGGGTTCGGTCGCGACGGGATGGTTCCACAACCCGCCATGTTTCTCGCTGGGCACCCCCAGCGCGGCCTCGGCCGGAATCGGGGAGTAATTTTCGGCCCCATCGGTGCGCCGCTGTTCCAGCAGTTCGCGGGCGATCGCCTCGCCCAGCCCTTGGCCGGCCGTGACCTGAGCGACGGTGGCAAGCCCAGCCCAGACCCGCGCATCCGAGGCATCCTGGGCCATCTTGGCCGCCACCGCCGCCTCCTCCGGCAAAACGTGCGACACGATGATGCAGGCCGCCTTGACCGCCGCCGCTTCGGCCGACGCCCGCGAGGTGGCTTGCAGGATCCCGAAAGCGGCCGACTTGCCGAGCGCGGTCTGGCTGTCGACCCGCGCAGCGGCCTGCATGGCGTCGTACATGGCCGTGTTGAGCAAGGCGTAGTTGCGGGCGTTGCGCGGCGGATAAACCTTGTGACGGTAGAACGACATGCGCTCGCGCAAGAACTCGTTCCAGGGCAGCACCACCGGGCGCCGCGTCCAGCGCGCCAGCGCGGCGGTTTGATCGGGCGTGAGGCCAGGCATGGTGCCGGCCGGACTGACCCCGGCCTGAGGGGCACAGCCGACCAGCCAGGTAGCGGCAAGCAGGGCGAGCGAGAGATTGGCGCGTGACACGGGCGGACATCCCCAGCGTGAAGCCAACGGCTGATCGTTGCGTACCCGGGCCCTACAGGGGTTAAACGGCCCTTGGCGAATATCCGTCGGCTGACGCGAGCACCTCGAACTCGGTGATGAAATGGCCTGGCAGGGGGCCCACCTCGAGCGTCGTCCCCACGAAGGCGACGAAGCGCCTTCCATCACGCCGCGGGCTCCAGACGGACGGCCTGCTGGGTCACGAACTGCTGGAAGGCCGTGACAGGCTCTCCGGTCACGCGTAGCTGAAGGTCGCAAGGCAAGCCCAGTCGCTCCTCGAGGCGCTCATACAGCCCGGCCAGTTGCGGGAGCGAAGGGCGCGCCGTCAGCTCGATCAGCAGATCGACATCGCCACCGCGGGCGCTGTCCTGGAGCCGAGAGCCATACAGCCAGACCCGGGCCTCGGGCCCCAATACCCGAGCCACCTCGGTCAAGATGGTGTCGACCTGGCCAGACGTGAGCCGCAAGCGGCAGCCCTCCTGCCTCCAGCATAGCCCAGCGGAAGCGCCCCTGCAACGCGATCAGTGGTCGTGCGCGCAGGGGGAGCGGCTGCTTGCCCCTCGCGCCTCGAAGCTTCACCGCGCGGGGCCCATGGCGATTCGCCCGATGACGGCCCGCGAACGGGGCTTGCGGCGCCTTCTTTCGCGAGCCGTCAACTGCCACCATGGGCGCTCAGGAGGACATCCCATGGTGGCAAAACTGGTCAGTGGCGCGCTGGAGGGCATCGAGGCCTACATGGTGGAGGTGGAGGTCGACCTCGCCAACGGGCTCCCACACTACGCGGTGGTCGGCCTGCCGGATGCGGCCGTGCAGGAAGGCAAGGAGCGCGTGCGGGCGGCCCTGCGCAATGCCGGTTACGAGGTGCCCCAGCGCCGCATCACGGTCAACCTGGCCCCGGCCGATACCCGCAAGCAAGGCCCGCTGTATGACCTGCCGATCGCCCTGGGGCTGCTGGTGGCCAGCGGCCAGCTGCGCCCGGCGCCGGACTTTTCCGCCTTGCTGGTGGGAGAACTGGCCCTGGATGGCCAGGTGCGGGCGGTGCGCGGCGTGCTGGCGCTGGCCATGGCCGCCCGTGCGGCAGGCTTGAGCGCCGTGCTGGTGCCGGCCGCCAACGCCCAGGAAGCCGCGCTGGTCGACGGCCTGCAGGTGTACGCCGTCGAATCGCTGGCCCACGCGGCCGCCGTCCTGGCGTCGCCCACCAGCGAATGCCCGCTGCCGGGAGCGGTGCGCGCCGAGCTGATATCCGAGCCGACGATCGGGCTCGATATGGCCGAAGTCAAGGGCCAGGCGATCGCCAAGCGCGCCCTGGAAATCGCCGCCGCCGGCGGCCACAACGTCATGCTGGTGGGCGCGCCGGGCAGCGGCAAGACCATGCTGGCGCGCCGCCTCGCCGGTATCCTGCCGCCGCTGTCCTATCCGGAAGCGCTGGAACTGACGCGCCTGTACTCGATTGCAGGCCTGTTAGCTCAGCATCGCGGCATCGTGAGCGAGCGCCCCTTTCGGGCCCCGCATCACAGCGTGAGCTGCGCGGGCCTGATCGGCGGCGGGCCGCAGCCGCGGCCGGGAGAGGCTTCACTCGCCCATCACGGCGTGCTGTTTCTCGACGAGCTGCCGGAATTCCGACGCGACGTGATCGAGCAGCTCCGCCAGCCGCTCGAACAGGGGGTCGTGCAGCTCGCGCGCGCGCAGGCCGCCCTGGCCTATCCCGCCCGCCTGACCCTGGTCGCCGCGCTGAACCCCTGTCCGTGCGGCTTTCTGGGCGATCGCCTGCAGGCCTGCCGCTGCGCGCCCGGGCAAGCCGAACGCTACTGGAACCGGCTGTCGGGGCCCTTGCTCGACCGGCTGGACCTGTGCGCCCACGTGGCGCGCCTGAGCGAGGGGGAGCTGCTGGATGAAAAAGAAGCAGAACCTTCTCAGGTCATCCGCCAGCGGGTGCTGGCGGCGCGGGCCCGCCAGCGCCTGCGCTTCGAGAGCGAACCCGACGTCCACTGCAACGCCCAGATGGGGCCCGCGCTGCTGCGCCGCCACACGCGGCTGGACGACGCCAGCAAGCAACTGCTCCGGAGCGCGATCCGACAGCTGGCCCTGACGGGCCGGGCGCTGGACCGGGTGCTGAAGACCAGCCGCACGATCGCGGACCTGGCCGAACGCGAGGCGATCGCCACGGAACACGTGGCCGAGGCCCTGCAATACCGGGTGTTCACGCCGACGGCCTGAACGCCCGCGTCGCGAGGGTCGCGCCCGTCTCGCAGGCCCGGACCGTCGCGCCGCGCACCGCCGTCAGGGGAGCCTCACGGATTCCCGTGGCCCTGCGGACCGCGGAAGATGCTGACCAGGCCCATCACCAGGCCCAGAATGCCGGCGATCGCCGAGGCCGGATTGTTCGGGTCGATCGGACCACCGGGATAGGGCGTCGGATAGCCGCCCGGGTACGGGGTCGGGTAGCCGCCCGGTGTGGGGCTCGGATAGCCGCCGGGATAGGGATTCGGGTAGCCGCCTGGCGTGGGGCTCGGATAGCTGCCGGGATAAGGATTCGGGTAGCCGCCTGGCGTGGGGCTCGGATAGCCGCCGGGATAAGGATTCGGGTAGCCGCCCGGCGTGGGGCTCGGATAGCCGCCCGGCATCCCGGGCCACTGCGGTTGCCCCCCCGGCAGTTGCGGATACACCCCGCTCGGCGGACCGCCGAACCAGGCGGCCTGCGAGGTATCCATGGCCTGAAGCGTGGGCGCTACCGGAGGCGGAGGCGGAGCCAAGGGCGCGGGCGGAGGCGGCGGCGGCGGAGGGGGAGGCGGCGGCGGCGCCGGCAACGCGATCGGAGCGGTCGGCCGGTAGACGTCGTAGCCCCAGCCCGGTTGGACCACCGGCACCTGGCTGGGGGCCGGATTGAACAGGTCCTGCAGGAACTTCGGCAGGCGGAAACCCAGGACCTGGACGTTGGTATGGGGGACGGGGCTGGTCACGGTCGGTCACCTCGGAGGCCGGGGGGCTGGAGAGGTTATCGCCGGGGGGAAGCAGGAGGCGCTTTATGCCTGCGTAAATAAATCGTTAAGTTAGGGCCAAGAGAATACCGAGTGGTCCGAACTGGCACCGACCTCCAGCGCCGGAGCCACCCAGACACGCGCGAATCAAGGAGAGAATGACAGTCGCGCGGATCACCACGCGATCTGCCTTGACCTCACTATCTGATTATCTGATAATCGGATTATGCGCAAGCGAAAGATCAGTGCCACTGAAGCCGCCCGCCACTTCGCCGATGTGATCGGGCAGGTGCGCTACCAGGCCACGCGCTTCGAGGTCGTGAAGGGCAAGGAGGTGGTCGCCCAGATCATCCCGGCCGGCGCCGTCAGTGCCGGCAGCCTGCAGGCGCAAATGGCGCAACTGGCAGCCGGCGCGCATCTGGCCGCCGAGGACGTGGCGAGCTACGCCGCTGATGTCGAGGCGACCAGCCCCACACTGAAAATTGGTCCGTCGGAATGGGACTGATCATCGACACGGGGGTCCTGATCACGCTCGAACGCCTCCAGAATCCGACCCTGCTCGCCGCCTGGGAGTCGCAAGGGCCGGGTTTCCTGAGCGCCATCACGTGTTCCGAACTCCTGGTCGGCGTCCACAAGGCCGATTCGCCCCAGCGTCGGAGTCAGCGCTCCGCCTTCGTCGAGAACATCCTGGAGACCTTCCCGATCCTGGAATTCGACCTGGCCTCGGCGCGGGCCCACGCCCAGATTCTGGCCCAGTTACCCCGAGGGGTGATGGTAGACGCCCACGATCTGCTGATCGGCGCCACCGCCCTGCGTCACGGGATGCCGGTCCTGACGGGCAACGGCAAAGACTTCGCGCGGATTCCCGGCCTCACGGTGCTGGACTTCAACGTGGGCGCCGTGAGCGGACCGGAACGCGCCTAAACACCGTCGAACAGACCTGGCTGACGAACGGTCGCCACGGGTTCCACCAGCGACGGCTCATCGGTGCGGGCGGAATTCAGGCGCGGGTTGACCGCAATGGCCACCATCGCGTCGGCCGGATAGGGCGCCAGCATGCTCAGCAAGGGCGCCAGTTCCTGGCCTTGCGGCGCCATCCAGCGGTCGGCCTGGGCGGCGTCCAGCAACACGGGCATGCGGTCATGCACGGGCGCCACGCAGGCATTGGCGTCGGTCGTGATCAGGGTGAACGAAAGGCGCTCGGGCTCGGCTTCCGGGCCCCAGGGTTCCCACAGGGCCGCCAGGAACAGCAGGCCCGCGTCGCGGCGGCGAAACCACCAGGGCTGCTTGGGTGCCCCCTTGGGCGCGCCCGCCGGCGGCGGAGCCCATTCGTAGAAACCATCCGCCGGCACGACCGCCCGTCGCTGGCGCAGGGCGGCGCGGAAGGCCGGTTTTTCGGCCACCGTGTCGGCGCGGGCGTTGATCAGGGGCGGCAGGCGATCGCCCTCGCGGGCCCAGGGCGGCACCAGCCCCCAGCGTGCCAGCGCCAGCTGGCGCGCACCGCCCTGCTCACGCACGATCGGCACCATCTGGGTGGGCGCGATGTTCCAGCGGGGAATCACCTCCGCGCCGCCCTCGACCCAATCGGTCAGCAACGGGATCGCCCCCGGCGTCAACGTGAAGCGCCCACACATGGCCTGCGAACCCTCCTCGGGCAAGGGCCGGCGCCCACGTCCGGTCGGGCTCAGCCCGCGCCGGCGCGTTCGCCCCACGCCCGACCAGGGCCCCATCCAATCACGCCCAAACCCGCTCGTCAAGCCAGCCGAGATGCCGCCTGGAGGGAGCAGGGTTCCACGCTATTGACAGCGAGAGGTGGCGGTGTTACGTTACCCCACGAAGTTAATAAAAATTAATAAATAAATATGAAGCCAAGGTTCATCGGCTTCGTCCACCCCCTGGCCCACGCCCTCGAACGCCCCTCCGAAGGGCCCGTCGGATGCGCTCAGGTTATGGGTCGCGCCTACAGACGTGAGGAGAATCCATCGTATGTATTACATCGACGCCACCATCTACGCCTCCCGCCGCTCGCCGGCTGAACTCGAACTGATGAGTGCCGCGGGCGGCATCGCGGTGATCGAGCCGATGACGTGGCTGGGAACCAACCGCCAGTACGCCGAAACCTACATCGAAGACTTCGAGCGTCTGGTCGGCCCCGAAGCACGGCGCGCCCACCACTTCGGCCTCGGCTACGGCGCCTGCATCGGCATCCTGCCGCATGAAGCCGCCCAGACCGGGCTGGCCCAGGCCGTGCTCAATGCGATGCCGCGTTACCTGGAGCAAGACAACGTGGTCGCCGTGGGCGAGATTGGCCTGGGTTCCGGCAGCGCCGGCGAGGAAGAGATTTTCCGACGCCAGGTGCGTCTGGCGCGTCGCCATGAGCTGCCGATCGTGATCCAGGCGCGTCCGTCCGACCGTCAGGAGCTGATCGCCAAGACCCTGACGATCGCGGCGGAGGAAGGTTTGCCGGCCCGTTACATGCTGGTGAACGGCGTCAACGAAGCGACCGCGCTGAACGTGCGTCGGTTCGGCGCCTGGGCCGGGCTGACGGTGGACCCCAACACCCACCTGCGCCCCGAGGCGATCGTCAGCCTGATTCACCGTGAGGGCACCGATGGCTACGTGCTCAACAGCGCCGCCGGCCGCATGCTGGGCGACCCGCTGGCGGTGCCCCGCACGGCCCGCGCGATGGCCGAGGCCAACCTGCCCCTCAGCACGATCGAGAAGGTCACCTTCCACAACCCCAAGTGGTTCTACTCTCAGGGTCACGCCCTGCCGCTCGGCGTCTGGGGTGACAAGGTCAGCGCGCTGGCCTCGCCCGAACGGTTGGCCCCCCGCGCCCAGACGAACGGCCAGGCCTATCCGGCCGAGGTCGCCCGGGTGCGCTGAGCACGGCGGTTCCGACGACGTCGGAGGTTGGTGGGGCGCCCTGACGCCCCCCAACCTGCCCGTGGCCCGTTCGACCCGACGCGGGCCGGACGGGCCTGCAGGACGCATTCAAGAGGTGGGAAGCGGTGAAGGGCGGGAATTTTCCCGCCCTTTGCCACGGGGCACGCCCCCGCTGCCGGCGCGCCCAGCGCGGGCGTCAGGCCCCTTCCTCCGGCTCCCAGGCGCGATCCCAACGCGCGGCCGCCAGCACCACCAGGGTCGCCAGCAGGTGATAGCCGAGCAGCCAGCTCATGGGCCCAGTTCTCCGAGCGGATCCCCGGGGATGCCACGCCAGTAGAGCAGGGGCGTCCGGGTGCCGGAAAAGGTGGCGCGGCGACCCTCGCTCGGCCAGGCCTGCGCCTCCAGATAGACGGCGCCCCAGGGGCGAACGGGATACAGCGTCGGTTCCGTGAGCGATAGGGGCACGGGCCCGAGCCCTGGCTCCCCACTCACCAGGGCCTGCGCCCCGGCCTTCAGCCAATCCACGTAGACCGTGGCCGTGCTGGTGCCGCGCCGGGCGAGCACCTCGTCGAGGGCGGCGATGCCGGTGCGGGTGGTCTGCTGCAGTTCGGCCACGATGCCCAGCCCGAAACGCCCGGTCAGGTAACGCACGAACAGGTAGCTCAGGCCGTAACTGCGCCCCTCGGGATTACCGGCCCAGTCCGTCAGCGAGTAAGCGGCCGGGTTTTGCATGTAGGCCGCCACCTCATCGAGCACGAAGGGATCCTGGCCGACGCGCCCGAAGCCGGCCAGGTCCATTGCCAGCATCGACAACCCTTCATCAAGCCAGAGGGCCTCCGGGCGTGGCGTGCCATCCAGGCGGGTCTTGGCACAGAACGTCAGCAGGTGCTGATATTCGTGCGCGAGCGTCCCGAGCGCTGTCACATCAGGTTGCTCGAGGATGCGTGCCGCCAGGAAAATGACCTCCTTCTGGTTGGCGTGGCGGGTCAGGTCGGCGGCCTCGGCACTCGGCGCGAGCGGGTCCCGCGGCCAGAAGTAGCCCATCATGCCCTCCCGACCATCGGCCTGACCGACCCAGGGCGATAGCACGATGAACAGGCGGGGCTGCCCATCGGCGCCGGGACGGTCCTCCTGGCCGAACACCCGCGTGAGCGGGGGACGGATGCGTCGCTCGAACGCCTCGGCCAGCCGGCCGAGCGCGGCCTTGTCCAGCGTCGCTTCCGCCGCCTCATCGACATAGAACAGGGCATTCTCCGTCTGCAGCATCAAGCGCGTGTCGCAGGGGCGATCGCCCGCCAGGGTCGCGCTGCCGTCGTTGATCCAGAAGGTCTCCCAGGCGGCAGCCGCGGCGGTGGGCGCAACAAACAAACGTCGCCCAGGCAGGCTCCCGTCGCTGCGCAGCGAGGCATCGAACGCGACCCCGAAGCCGAAAGGCGCAGCGCGCCGCGATCCCCCCGAGCGTCCAGGCGAGGGCAGCGGCGCGGGCGTGGTCTGGACGCCCACCGGGTCGACCGCCACGTCGAATTGCCCGCTCTGGTCACTCGGGTTCGCCAGCAGCAGCAAGCGCCGCTCCCCCGGCGGCGCCGCCAGAAACAGCTCGTCGCCAGGCAGCCAGCGCGACGCCTGAGGCGCCTGCAATGGGACGGGGCTGGCCGAGGCGCCGTCAGGCGCCGGCAGGCCAGACACCGACGGCGCCAGGCTGGGCGGCGCCAGCGACATCTGCGGCGGTTCGACAGGGTCTCCGGCTGGCGTCCGACAAGCCGCCACGATCAGCACCAAGGCGCTCAGGCAGCGCTTCAGCCCCTGCGGCCGTCGCCCGCGAGGGAACGAATTCCCAGCGTACATCGCATACCCCCCGACAAACGCCACGCCGCCTTCTACTTCGAGAAAGCGGCGTGGCGGAGGATGAAACGGAGTGGAAATCCGGGCCTGTGCCCGTTCGGCCCGGCGGTCGGGTCTACTTCACGTCATCCTTGACCGGCTCGTCATCCTTCTTGCCCCCATCGTGATGGTGCTTCGTGTGGAGGTGGGGATAGGTGTCACGCAACTGGGTGTTGGAGCCCAGCTCGTTGGCCACCGGCAAGGTGTTCAGGATCGCGCTGTCGAGGTTGTAGGCCATGATGCGGAACTCGCCCGTGCGGTTGGTGTGGAACACGATGGCGTTATCGCCCCCGGCCAGCCAACGTGGTTCCTGCTCCATCGCCGGGGAGTTGGCCAGCACCATGTTGTCGGTGAAGCCGCTACGCATATCCACCGCGTAGATGTCCTCGGAGCCGCGACGGTCCGACACGAAGGTGATCAGGTCGCCCCGGTCGTTGAGGTCGGGGTTGTATTCCCCGTTCTCGGTGTTGAGGAAGGGCGGCGTCAGCTGGGAGGCCGTCTCCAGGCTGTAGACGTAGACGTCCGAGGTCCAGCCGTCGGTGGCCCCGTAGGCGATCACCTCGGCGTTGCCGGAGATGGTCGGCCAGCTGGGCTCTGCCAGGCCCCGGTTGGCGATCGGCACGCGGTAGTTGTTGCCGTCCTGCATGTCGAAGACGCGAATCTCGGGGCCGCCCTGGCGATCCGAGACGTAAACCAGCACGTCCCCGCTGTTGCTGACGTCCGGCTGCTCCTCGTTCGCGTCGGTGTTGAGGGTGGGCAGCGTGTTGATCAGCTGGCTGCGCAGGCTGAACAGGAAGATGTCGTTGTTACCCGCCTCATCCGACTGATACACCAGCCAGTCCCCATTGGAGCTGAGTCTGGGGTTGGACTCGTTGGCCTCCGTGTTGACGCCCGGCAGGGCCAGCACGGTGGCAGCCGCCGCGTCAAAGACGAAGATGTCGAAGCCTGCCCCGCCCCCGGTGGCGCGGTCGGACTGGAAGGTGATCAAGCCGTTGTCGCCTTCCTCACCGAAGTTGCCGGTGGTCGCCCCGATCACCAGGCCGCCGCCGATGCCGCCGACCACGTCATCGGAAATCAGCGCGACCGCACCCGGCGTGCCCGCCTGGGCCACGGGTGGCGGAGCCCCCGCCCCGCTCGCCGCCGCCGGCGCACTCGGCCCTTGCGTCACCGGCGGCGCGGCCGTGGTGGAGCCGCCCCCGGTGGGCAACGCCGGGCTGCTGCCGCCGCTGCCGCCACCTTCCTGAGCCCGGATCGGGCCATCGACCCGCGTCTGCGGCGCCGCTTCAGGCGCCTGAACGGGAGCTGCGACCGGCGCCGCGACCGCCTCCTGCTGGGGCGGCGTGGTGGGTGCCGGCTGACTGCCGCACCCGGCCAGCACGCCCAGTCCCAGAGACAGGGACAGCGACGCAGCCATCCAATTGCGCATACGCATGCGTTCATCCTCCTTCGAGGGAGCTTCCCTCATCCCGATCCTCACCGCCGAGGCTGAAGGCCCTGACGCGATGCGACGCATCGCCTGGGGCACAGTGTTTCGCTACCGAGGGCATCAAGGCAGCTGTTCATTTCGGCGAATCGATTTATGAGTGATGGAACTGACCTTTTTTGATGAGTCCTTTATCATCCGCTGCGAATGTGTCACAAACACGCGGCGTATTGAACACCCAAGCCAGGGTTTTTCTTTTTTCAATGGGCAAAATATAGCGAAATAAAGGATGTTCAGATGAATTTTTTGGGATTTTTATCTTTGAATTCGCCAAAACCCAAGGCGAAAAAACCCAAAGATAATGTCACCTGGTGGCGTCTGGGCATCCGATGGTGGCTGACTGGCGGTGCCACGCTACTGCTGGCAGTGGGCTGCCTGCTCCCCCACCTGCCCGCCTGGTTGCCCACGCGCGGCGCGAGCCTGTCCCTGCCCGACCTGGACGAGGACGGCAAGGCGGAACGCTTGTGGCTTCAACACACCCCGAGAAAGGGGAGCATCCTGCAACTCGCCAGCACGAACCGCGGAGGACACCTCCATGACGTGCTGACCTTGCCCCTGACCCACGACGAACGATTCGAGGGACAGGGGCCCTGGCTCTTGAAAGGACCGGGAGGCGAAAGCTTACTCGAAGTGCGCACGGTACAGCCCGCTGGTCGCACCGTGCCCGATATGCTGGTGTTGGCCGGCGATCAGGCGAAGCGCTATGTCTTTCTGGAGCGCGGCTTTCTGAAACTCGATGCCTACGAACTGATACCAGGATTCTCGGTCGGCCTGCTGATGCTGGGGGACATGCGCGACACGGTCCAGGCCCTCGGGCGGCTGGAACCCCCGGGCGACACGTGGCAGGCCCCGCTGCAGACGCCGCTGTCGCTGGCGTTGCACTTCGATCAGGAGGATCGCCTGGAGCGGGTCACGACCCGCTCGCCACGTCTGCGCATGCGGCCGGAACTGGGCGTGGGAAGCCCGGCCAAGGCCCTCGACGCTCGCTTTCCCGGAACACAACACGGCGACCTCTGGCAATCTCCCCGTTACGGGCTCACCGCGATCGTGAACGGGAACGGGCTGATCCAGGATGTTTGCGTCACGCGACCGTGGAAAGAGGGGCGCCCCAGAAGCCACTAGGCGTGCGTTGGCAGAAGCGAAACGTCGTTCCTATAGTGTCGGCATGAGTCGAGTGCCGGCCCTTGCATGGAAGCCGGCCCGGGAGGAGGCTGACTGTGAGGAGCACGCGAGCGGGCCGCTGGGGCCTACCGGCACTTCTATCGGCATGGATTGCAGCCTGCGGGGGCCCCCAAGCCAGCGCCCCCCCCCCCGCAATGCCCAGCCCAACACCGATCGCCACGGCGCTGCCGACAAGCGCCAGCCCATCACCCACGGCGGGGCCGACGCAGGACCTGCGGCTCGGGGGGCTGGAGCGACCCTGGACGCCCTCGCTGGACGACTTCGATTGGCGCACGGGCAGGCCTGTGGTGGTGCCGGTGCCCGTCGAGGCGGATGAGGCCGAGGACGCCCCCGAGTCGCCCGAAGCGGCCGTGGGCGCCTCGGCCACGGCCCAGGCCAGCGGCAGCGTGTCCACGCTGAATCCGGTGGACCTGATCAGCGGCGCGGCGGCCCGCGCCGAAGCGGCCGCGCAGGCCACGGGCTTCGGGGCCCTGGGCCAGAGCGGCCTGATCGCCTTTTCCTCCGACCGCAAAGGCGGGGGCGGTTACGGGGCGGACGTGTTCGTCTATGACCATGCCGTGGGGACGGTCCTGGCCCTGCCCGGCGTGAACACGGGCGATGACGAGATCAACCCTCGCATCAGCGCCAACGGACGCTGGCTGATATACGCCACCGATGTGAGTGGCAACTTCGACATCTACCTGTACGACACGGAAACCTCGCTGATCGATACGTTGCCGACGCTCAATACCGATTGGGACGAGGTGGCGCCGAGCATCGACGACGCCGGTAACCGCATCGCGTTTGCTTTCGAGCGTTACGGCGACTGGGTGCTGGGCGTGCATGAAGTGCCCACCGGGCGCACCCTGGTGCCCACCGCCGTGGCCGCCCTGGGCGACGACATCCGCACGCCCTGGATCTCCGGGGACGGTCGTTACGTGGCCTTTTGCGCCGACGTCGACGGGATGGGGCTCGACGTCTTTCTGTACAGTTTCGAGACGGCGGCCCTGGTCAATCCGCCCTTCGTCAACAGCGAAGACGACGAGTTCGAACCGGCCCTCAGCCAGGATGGCACCCTGCTCACCTACGTGTCGGACCGGGCCGGCAGCGACGACATTTATCTGGCCGACCTGACCAGCGGCTTCACCGACCGCCTGATCATGGCGAATTCGGCCGACGACGAACGTTCACCGCGCTTCCTGGGGAATTCCGAGGACACCCTGGTCTTCAACTCCGACCGCACCGGCGATCGCCAGCTCTACCTGTATCACCTGGGCACCGGCATCATCGACCTGCTGCCGATCGCCCACGAGATCGGCGCCGACGACGAGATGCTCGACCAGAGCAGCAGCACGGCCGGCGCCGGCGGAGGCGGTCTCTGGGGCGGACGGCTGGGCGGAGGCCTGCGCGGCGTCCGCAGCGGCATCGGCCACTGGTGGTAGGTGCAGCAGCCGGGTAGGGTCAACCCGTCGCGCGGGGCTCATCGTGACGCCAGAGCGCCGTGTGATCCGGGCCTGACATCAGAGGCGCATCCTGTATTCAGGATGCGCCTCCCGCGTGATCACCGAAGCCCACGAAGCGCGGATGTTGCAGCCGCCAACCAGCCTGCCCCACGCCTCGCGATGGCATCAGCCAGCCGGCTGTTCCGACGGGCTGGCGCGGCGCGCCAGCATATCGAGCGCGGCCGGGTGAACGGCCAGAATCCCCTCGGGGTAGCCCTGCGGCGCCCCTGGCGGCGTCTCCCCGACCGACAATTCCCAGGTGACCGGGGCTTCCAACTCGCCCAGCAAACGACCCAACTCGGCTTCGACCCAGGCATCCGGCGGCAGGCCGATCCCGGCCATGTCGCGATGGTAGGCCTCCAGTTCGCGTCGCGCCGGTGCGACGTCCCCCTCGAGTTCGTAATAGTCGAGAGCGGCGTGCAGGCCTCGGACCAGATGTTTCAGACGGTCCCAGGCGTAGTAGCCCCCGCGCCCCGCGAAGCCCAGCGACTCCACGTGGGCCGCCAACGCGATCAGCGTGGCTTCGAAGCGCTCCGTTCGACGTGCTCGCATCGGATCCTCCTGTGTCTGGAAGACTTGGCGGCATTCGCAGGGTCGGGACGAGGCTGAGAGCAGCGAGAACCTGCCGCATCCACGGGCCACGGCGCCCATGGCACGAAAACATCGTACCTCCATCACAAGAATTTAATTTTAACTATCGATTAAATCTTGTGATGGATTCACATCAGCGCGTGTTAAATCCAGGCGTATCCAGGCGTTGGAGGGCCTGGCGCGCGCGCGCCGCCAGCATCGGGTCGTCCTTGGCCAGCTTCAAACAGGTGTGCCATTCGGCCCGCGCTTTCCAGACCTGCCCCACGTGCGCGTACAGGTCGGCCAGCTGGGCGTGCAGGGCCACATCGTCGTGCTGGAGCCGGCTGGCGGCCAGGGAGTGATGCAAGGCCTGATTCCATTCCCCCCGGGCGGCGTGAAGTTCCGCCAGCTGGAGCAGGCTGGTGCGGTGGTGCGGGTCAAGCCCCAGTGCGGCCTGAAATCGTTCCATGGCCGCTCCGGGGCGCCCCTGACGACGCAACAGCACGCCCATCTGAGCGGCCAGTTCAGCCCGCGGCTGAAGCTGGTGGGCGCGAGCGAAGTAATCCAGCGCTTCCTCATCGCGTTTGCGCGCGGCGTGCAGGTGGCCCAGATCGACCAGAGCCGGAACCAACTGCGGGTCGAGTCGCAAGGCTGCCTTGTAGAGCCATTCACTCTCGGTGAGCCGCCCATCCAGCAAGGCGGCCCGGGCCTCGCGGGCCTTGAGATGGGCGTTGTCGGGCTGCAGGCGGGACGCCATCGAGAAATGGACGCGGGCCTCGCGGTAGCGCCGCTCCAGCAAGAAGGTTTCACCCAGCTTTTCGTGCAAGCGAACCTCGGCCGGGTCCTGCCCCCAGGCCTTCCCCAACCACCAGCGGAGGTCCTCGAGCGGCAGCCCATCCGCGCCCCCATTCCCCGCGAACGGCGGACTGGCGGGCCACAATGGGCCGTCCCGAAGGGCCCAGGCCGCCGCCCCGAGGCTGACCAGCAAACCGCACAAACCCACCACCAGGACCGTCGCCGAACGCGGTCCCTGGGTGCGAGGTCCCGCGGCCGGTCGCAACCAGCTGGGCCAGCTCGCATCGACCGGCGGCGCCGCCGCCTGAGGCAGGCGCGCCAGACTCTGCGCACATCGGCTGCAGCGCGCCACCTGCAGCACGCCCTCGTGATGGACGCGGTTTTTCGTCCCGCAGGCGGGACACAGCACCACCAGAGCGCCATCGTCCTTGACGGCACGGGCCCGCAGAGCGTTGCACTGCTGGTCGTAGGCGGCCCGGCGGACCGGGTCACTCAAGACCTCGTACGCCTCGGTGATGCGCTTGGCCTGGTCGGGGTTGCCGCCGCGGTCGGGGTGGTGCCCGAGCTCCAGCATCAACGTGCGGTAAGCCCGCTTGATCACGGCCAAGCTGGCTTTGGGATGCACCTGAAGCTGTTCGTAATAGTCCGGCTGGGTTTCCATCACGTACCAGGGGCGGGGCTGATGGCCGCGCGCACGCACGGCGGCAAGTGGCGACTCCTGCATACCCTTATTCCCGCCTGGCCGCCGCTCACCAAAGCCTAACGGGAGAAGCCGTTCGAACGTTTCGACAAGATCAACAAAGACTTCCGTCGTCACCCGAAAAAGCTGTTCCCATCTGCCTTTTAATGATTGAGCCGAGACCCTTTGGTCAGGCTGCCCAGCGCTGAATCAAGCCGCAGGGACTAGGCTGGCCAGCGAAACCCCCGAGCAAAGGAGACGACATGCAGTTTGTCGGCAGCTCAGCCGGCGTGCTCCAGCACCCGGGAAGCAAGACCGGACTCGGCCCACGTAAAGGCTGGCCAAGCCTGCGTTTTATGCCCCCTCAGGCGAGCCGCCTGGCGCGCCTCGAATGGCCCCTGCCAGGCCTGCGCCTGAGCGGCCCGCTGGATCGCAAGCTGGCCGAGGCGCTCAAAGCGGCCGCCCGCGAACTGACCGCCCAGCGCGTCAGTCAGTGGCAGCTCGACCTGGCGGCCGTCACGCGCTGGGACGCAGAAGGCGTGGCGGCTCTGGTCCACGCGCTGGACCTGGCGGAACTGAACGGGCAGGGCCTGGTGCTGGTATCGCCGCCCCCCGCCCTGCGACGCGTCTTCGAGCAGGCGCAGTTGCACCGGCTCTTCGCGATCGTGGAAAACATCGACCCAGCCTGAATTTTCGACGGAAGGGACCCCCGACGTGCAAGCCATTCTGACCGCCCTGCGCAGCCGGACGACGCTCGGCCCTCTGGGCGAAACCCAGCCGGCCGCCCTGTTGCCTCTGTTGGGGCGCCCCTTGTTGCTGGGCACGGCCCGCTGGCTCGCGGCCAGTGGGTGCGGACGCATCGATGTCGTGCTGCGCGAACGCCCCGCGGCGCTGGCCGAACACCTGGATGAGGCGACTCGCCGCCTCGGCCTGCGCATGCATCTGGAGAACGGCCGAACGGGCAATGACCCCGGCTGGCGTCGCCAGCTGGGCGAACCGGCCTCGGACGTGCTGCTGTGCCCGGGCAGCCTGGTCAGCCAGGCCCGTCTCGACGCGCTGCACGACCTTCACCAGCAGACCGGCAGCGCCCTGACGGTGGGCCTGCGGGCCCCCGAGGTCAGCGGCCTGAGCGGGCGTTGGTGCCTGGATGCGAGCGGACGCCTGCGGGAAACGCCCGATGCCCGCGCTGACGGCCTGGCCCTGGCTGGCCTCTTCCTGTGCCGCGCGGACGGACTCACCGAGCTGCTGGCCGATGGCTGGGAGCCCGATGAGGACAGCCTGCGTCGGGCGATCGCCCGCGGCCTGCCGGTCCACGGCGTGCGCCTCGACGGCTGGCTGGCCGACGCCCGCGAACCGGGCGGCTACATGGCCGCCCTGCAGGCCGCCCTGGCCGGCAATCTCGTGCATCATCAGCCCCTGGCCGAGGCCCGCACCCCCGGCATCTGGATCGCCCCCGGCGCCCGGGTGCATCCCAGTGCCCGCTTGCAGGCGCCCTGCTTCATCGGGCCGGGCGTCCAGGTCGAAGCGGACGCCGTGATCGGCCCCGGCACGAGCCTGGAGGCCGGCTGCCGGGTCGAGCGGGGGGCTGAACTGCGCGACACCAGCGTGTTTCCCCACACGCGCGTCGGGCTTGGCACCCGCTGGGAGCAACGCTGGCTGTTTCCCCACGGGGAGCTGGAATGGCAGACCACGCCCGTCCGGGCGCGTGCCAGCGATGACGAACGGGTGCTCGGGGCTTCCTGGCAGACGCCCTGGGGCGAACGCTGGCACGGCTGGCTCGACCAGGCCCTGGCGGCCGGCCTGATCGTGGCCAGCGCACCGCTCTGGCTGCTGATCATCCTGGCGATCAAGCTGGACTCTCCGGGGCCGGCTTTCTTCACCCAGCTGCGCACCGGTCAGGACCGCCGCCCCTATCGGCCCGGCCAGCGACAGGGCGAGGTCTTCACCTGCTTCAAGTTCCGCACCATGCGCCTGGATGCGGAACAGCAGGTGGCCGCCCTGCGAGCGCGCAACCAGTACCGCGGCGGAACCTTCTTCAAGCTGGAACAGGATCCGCGCATCACCCGCGTGGGCCATTTCCTGCGCCGCACCAGCCTGGATGAGCTGCCCCAGCTGCTGAACGTGCTGTGGGGCGACATGCGCCTGGTCGGCAATCGGCCCTTGCCGCTCTACGAAGCGGCGGCCCTGCAGGAAGACTGGCAGCGCACGCGCTTCCTGGCCCCGGCCGGCATCACGGGCCTGTGGCAGATCAGCGGGCGCAGTGACCTGTCGGAAAAGGAACGTCTGGCCCTGGATGCCTACTACAGCGTGACGCGGAACTTCCGGGGCGACTGGGCGATCCTGCTGCGCACCATCCCGGCCCTGCTGCGTCGCCGCGGGGCGCGCTGAAGGCGATCGCCCCGACCCATCGACGCCTGCCCGTTGAAAGGAACCCCCGTGAGACCCTGGCAATCGCTTCTCATCTTCGGCCTGTGCCTGGGCACGCTGGCGCCAACCCGCCTGGCCCTGGCCGCGCCCGCCGACCTCAGTCTGCCGGCGGCGCTCGAACGCGCCGTGCAACACAACCCCGGCGTGGTGCAAGCCCAGGCGCGCCTCGAACAGGCTCGGCTGGACCAGGAAAGCCAGGGATGGTGGTGGGCGCGCGCGATTCGCGCCAGCCTCAACCTGACCAACAACATGGCCGGCAGCGCCGCCGTGACGCCGGAAGGCACCCTGCTGCCGAACGCCGCGCTGGGCGTCAACCTGAACGTCGGCGACCTGCTCACGGCGCCCCAGAGCAACCAGCGCAGTGCGGCTGCCGTGCGCATCGCCGAGGCCGATTACCGCCGCACGGTGCTGGACGTGGTCAACCAGGTCAGCGCGGCCCACCAGGAGTTGCTCATGGCCCGCCGCCAGGTGCTGCTGGCGCAAGCCGCGGTCGAGACGGCCGAACTGGAAGCCCGCCTGGCCGCGCGCGAACTGTCCCGCGGCCAGGGGGCCGTCCAGCAGCTGGCCAACGCCCGCCTGAACGCCCGACGGCTGCGCCACGAGGTCGCGAGCGCCCAGCAACAGGTGGCCATGCGCTGGTCCCAGCTGGTCACGCTGGTGGGCGACCCGAGTCTGGTCGAATTACCCCGCAGTTTGGACGCCTTTCCGAGCGCACGAGGCACCCGATGAATCCCCAGACCTTCCCCGATCCGGCCCGCCAGAGCGCGGTCCTGCAGCGTTTCGAACACGAGCTGACCACGCTGGAGCGGGTGGCCGAAAGCGCCCTGGCGCGTGGCCTGTTCCCCGCCGTGGGGGTGGTAGGCCTGGCCGCGACGATCCTGCTGCGGGCCGCCATGGACTGGCATCCCCGCTGTGGCCTGTCCTGGCCCACCTACGCCGCCATCACCCTGCGCAGCGAGCTGCTGGGCCTGCGTCCGGGGGCCTTGCCGGCCGTGCCGTTTCCCGCCGAGCTGGACGCGCTGCACGCGCCGCTCGATGAGATGGTCACCCGCCTCACCGCCCGCGAGGAGGTCCGTCCCCCCGTGGTCACCGTGCCGCTGCGAGAGCGTCGGGCCCGCCTCCCGGTGGTGCTCACGCCCACGCCCATGGTCAGCCCCACCCGGCGCGACGATCGCGATGCCCCGGCCTTCGATTGGCCCCGCTGGTGGGCCGAGAGCCGCCGGCGCCTGCCGTGGGTGATCGGACTGGTGCTGGCCACCGAGCTGGGCATCCTGGCCCACACCTGGCAGGCGCCGCCCAGCTGGGTAGCGGCAGCCACCCTGGACACCGGCATCGGCAGCAAGCACCCCTTCGGCGGCGGCAACGACTGGTTCACCCAGGGCACCATGGTGGCCAATATCAGCGAGCTGCTGAAGAGCCGCAGCGTGCTGGAGCAGGTCGCCAAAACCCTGCAACTGAGCGATCCCCCTGAGGAGCTGGCGCGCCGCCTCACCGTCAGCCGCCTGGGGCAAGCCGGCTTGCTGCGGGTGGAAGGCCAGGCCAGCGAGGCGCAGGCCGCCGCCGAGCTGGTCAACACCCTGATCCGGGAATTTCTGGCGTTTTACGCGGGCAACCAGTCGCATCAGGCGCGCTCCGATCGGGCCTTCATCGAGCATGAGACCAGCGCCGCCCGCCAGCGTCTGCGCGCCGCGGAGGAAGCCCTCAAGCGCTTCCGGCACGACCACCTGCCCGAGTTGCAGGCCAACCTGCCCACGCGCACCGGCGATCTGCTGGCCCAGCGGGATGAAGCCCAGCGCAACCTGCTGGCCGCGGAGGCGGCCCTGCGGGTGGTGCAGCAGGAGCAGGCCCGCCTGCGGCGCGATCCCGGCGTGCGCGAGCAGGTGCAACTGAGCCTGAGCGTGCGCAGTGCCCGCGAGCAACTGACGGCCTTGCAGGCCAAGCTGAGCGATGCCCGGCAGGCCTATCCGGGCGATTCCAGTGCGGTCCGGGGGCTGGAGAAACAGGTCCAGAACCTGAAACAGGGCTTGCAGGCCAGCCTGCGCGAAGCCGTGACTGAACACCCCGCCCTGGCCGAGGCCAGCACGCGCATCGTGACCCTGCGCGCCGAAGTGGCCATGCAGCAGGCCCGCCTGAGGAGCCTGAACCGCAGCCTGGGCACCCTGCAGCCACAGGCCCGCAACGCCAGTCGGGACCAGGTCACCTTCGAACAATTGCAACGCGAGGTGCGCGTGACCGAGACGCAGTACCTCGATTTGCAGACCAAGCTCGGACAGTCGGAACTGGCCGCAGTCGGGGCCGACCACCTGCCGCTCAGCGTGGTGGATCCGGCCCAACCGCCGGCCGAGCCGGAGAGCAACCGACTGGTGATCAAACTGCTGCTGGGACTCCTGCTGAGCGGCGGTTTGGGCCTGTTCGGGCTGCACCTGGCCCACCTGCGCGGCCGCCGGCGCACCCCGGCCTGGGCGACGCCGGCAGCCGCGCCGGGCCGGACTCGGGAGGCCGCGTGACGGCGCTGGGCTGGTCCGCGCCACCTGAGGTTGCCCGCGCGCGTGGCAGACAGCTCGTGACCCTGGCGGCGGGCGGGATGCTCGCGCTGGCGATCGCGCTCAGCGTCGCGGAGCTGGACCGACTCGCCCTGATCGGCTGGTTCAGCCTGCCGCTGGCCTGTCTGGTGTTCCTGCATGTCGAGTTCGGACTGGCCTGCCTGCTGGTCTATTCGACCGGCCTGGCCTGGCTGATTCGGATGCTGCCGCTCGGAAACACCGGGCCGATCGGGCTGGTGCTGGACGGCCTTTTGCTGCTGATGGGGGTGCGCCTGCTGGCCGACCTGCTGCAACGCCGCGACGCGCGCATCTTCCGATCGCCGCTCACCTGGTGGGTCGGCCTGTTCGCCCTCTATCAGGGGCTGGAAGTCCTCAACCCGGCCTCCCCGGGCCTGCTGTTCGGGCTGTACGGGCTGCGCGTCACGCTGCGCATGCTGGGCTTCTGCCTGGTCATCTATTACTTCCGCCGCCGCCGGCGCATCCTGCGCCTGCTCGACGGCTGGCTGGCCCTGCTGGTGGGCGTGGCCTGCTACGGCATCTTCCAGCATCACCACGGCTTGCTCTGGCAGGAGATGGCCTGGCTGCTCAGCGAGGGCAATGCCCAGACCCACATCCTGAGCGGCTACGTGCGGGTCTTCTCCACCGTCGGGGATGCGGCCACCTTCGGCTTTCTCATGGCGGCGGGCAGCCTGCAGGCCCTGGCCATGTCGCTCTCCGCCAGTCCGGCGCGGCGGCTGGGGCTGCTGCTGGCGATCGCCCCGATGCTCTACGGGCTGACGCTCAGCTATTCGCGCGGCCCGGTCGTGGCCCTGATGGCCGGCACGGCCGCCCTGGTGCTGGCGGCACGCAGCTGGCGGCTCGGCCTGAGCGTGATGGTGATCGCCAGTCTGGGCCTCGGCGGGCTGGCCCTGAGCGGCTCGGAGCGCCTGCTCGACCGCCTGGCCACCGCCACTCGACCGGCCGAGGACGCCAGTTTCAACGTCCGGCTGGACTACATCCAGCAATACCTGCCCGAGATTGCCAGACGCCCCTTCGGCTATGGCATCAACACCTCCGGCGGCAACGCGCGCAAGGCCGCCGGCGAGGAATCCGTGCGCGATTCCGTGGTCGGCGTGCCGACCGACAACTACTACTTCAAGGTGGCCCTCGAACTCGGCTGGTGTGGGCTGCTGCTGTGGGTCGGGCTGAACCTCACGCTGCTCTGGCACGCCTACCAGGTGCAGCGACGCCTGGGCGATCCCGCCCTGCAAGGCGTTGCGTTGGGCCTGTTCAGCGTGCTGGCCGCCTGGCTGGTGGGCGCCTTCTCCAACGACATCTTCGCGCAGAAGCCGATCGCGGAGTTCTTCTGGATGGCCGTCGGCCTGGTGGTGCTGCTCGGTCAGTATCGGGAGCGCAGCGTCGCACCGGTGCGACGCCTCTGGCGCAGACAGCCCTCGGCACAGGCGGGCCCGGCGGCCCGCGGGAGGACGGCGTGAAAATCACCTTGCTGGCATCCGACGAGAACACCGCCCCGCTCTACCGCGTGCGGGCGCTGGCGAAGTTGCTGCAGAGCCGTTTCACGGTACAGGTGCTGGGCTTCAACGCGCGGCCGGACCGGCTGGAGGCGGATGCCCCGCGGGACTTTCCCTACCAGGCCTTTCCGCTGGTGGTCGGCTCCGGCTACCGACGCGCCGAGGCGGAACTGCGCCGCGCCATCACGGGCGATCTGGTCTATGCCATGAAGGCCAGACCCACCTCCTTCGGGCTGGCCCTGCGCCATCGGCGCGCCACGGGCCTGCCCGTGGTGGTGGACGTGGATGACTGGGAACGGGCCATGATCGCCCCGTGGAGCAAGTACACCCTGAAAAACGCCCTGTATGCCCTGCCGCGGCTGGGCGATCCGAACAACTACCTGGCCACCTGGCTGGCCGAGCGAGGCCTGTCGCAGGCCGACGGCCTGACCGTCGTCAGCCGCCATTTCCAGCAGCGCCACGGTGGCTTGCTGGCGCCTCATTACGTCGACACCGACCACTATGATCCGGCCCGTTATGCGCGCGGGCCGCTGCGCGAACGGCTGGGGCTCGGCGAGGAGGCAGTGTTCGTCTTTGCCGGCATCGCGCACCCGAGCAAGGGGCTGGGCGACCTGCTGGCGGCCCTGCAGACCCTCAGTGGCACGCGACGCGCCTGGCGCCTGCTGGTGGTCGGGCCGATCACGCCGGAGGCCCGCGCGATCGCCCGCACCGACCCCCGGGTGCGCCTGCTGGGCTGCAAACCGCCCAGCGACACCCCCCGCTACCTGGCGGTGGCCGACATGGTGGTGCTGCCGCAACGCCCGAGCGCGGCCTCGCTGGGCCAGGTGCCGATGAAGCTGCTGGAGGCCATGGCCATGGGCGTGCCGATCGTCTCGACGGCTGTCAGCGACATCCCGGCGGTCCTGGCCGGCTGCGGCGTGGTGGTGCCGCCGCTGGCGCCGCGACCGCTGCGCGCGGCGATCGCCGAACTCCTGAGCGACCCGGCCGCCGCGCGGGCCTTCGGGCAGGCCGCCCGGGCGCGCGTGCTGGAACGCTATTCGTGGCAGACCGGCGCGCGTGAGATCGGCGACTACCTGCTGGCCGTCCGAGCCGGGCAACGCCCCGACCTGCCTGTGGCGGCGTGATCGCAACGCGCCGGACTGGCCTTCCTGGCCAGCGCGATTCGGTCAGGAAGGCCAGCGCTGGCAGGGGCCGCGCCGGTTAGGATGCCGGCAAGCGGGACCCGTTCCGCCCCCCGGGAAAGGAGCAAGCTGTGGCCACACCCGTGCTATCGATCGTGGTGGTGAACTGGAACACGCAGGACCTGCTCAGGCGCTGCCTGCAGACGGTCATCGAGCAAACGCGCGTCTCCCACGAGGTCTGGGTGGTGGACAACGGCTCCAGCGACGGTTCGCCCGAGATGCTGCGACGGGAGTTTCCCCAGGTTCATCTGATCGCCAACCCGGACAACCGGGGCTTCGCGGCGGCCAACAACCAGGCCCTGCGGCTCGCCAGCGGGGAATACCTGTTGCTGCTGAACTCCGACACCGAGGTGCTCGACGGCGCGCTCGACGCCATGGTGGCCTTCATGCACAGCCACCCGGCGGTGGGGGCGCTCGGGCCGCGCCTGCTGAACGCGGACGGCAGCCTGCAGCCCTCGGCCCACGGCTTCTACGGGACGGCCCGCTCGCTGCTGGAAAACCGCCTGGTGGCGAGCCTGTGGCCCTGGCGCAGCGGGCGGGCCCGGCTGCTGACCTTCTTCGACCACAGCGTCGCGCGCCCGGTCGACTGGGTCTGCGGGGCCGCCTTGATGATCCGCCGCAGCACCCTCCAGCGCGTGGGGCTGCTGGATGAGGCCTTTTTCATGTACGGCGAGGAGGTCGACTGGCAGTGGCGGATGCGCGCGGCCGGGCTGTCGGTCTGGTTCAGCCCGATCGCCCGCATCCTCCACCTCGGCGGGGGCTCATCGCGCGGGCGGGTCACCACCATGCGGCAGCTGGAGATCGACAACCGGCTGCGCTTCCTGGCCAAGCATTACCCCCCGATGAGCTTGCGCCTTTACCAGGCCAAGGCCTGGCTGGGACGCAGCTGCTGGCAGGCCCTCGGGCGCCTGCAGGGCCAGCCGGTGACCTGCCGATGAGCGGCGCGGGTCTGGGCCAGCTGGGCCTGCACCTGCTCCAGGGCTGGTTCGCCCTGCAGGCGCTGCATCTGTACCTGCCACTGGTCGGGGCGATCGCCGCCCGCCTGAGCGAGACCAGCCCGCCAGAGGCCCCCGATACGCCTCCCAGCCGCCTGGCCGTCCTGATTGCGGCCCGCGACGAGGCCCGCGTGATCACGGGCGCCCTGCAGGCCTGGCAGGCCCAGACCTATCCGCTCGAGGCCTACGACGTGTACGTGGTGGCCGACCACTGTTCCGACCAGACGGCCGCGCTGGCGCGTCGCACCGGTGCGACGGTGCTGGAGCGTCAGGGTGACGGGGAAAAGACCAAGGGCGCGGCCCTGCGCGACCTCTGGCTGAGCCTGGATCGCAGCCGCTACCGCGGCGTGGTGATTGCCGACGCCGACAACCGGCCTGCGCCCGACTGCCTGGCCGCCCTGGCCGCAGCGCTGGCCCGCGGGCATCGGGCCGTACAGGGCCTGCGCGCCCCGGCAGGAGCGGACACCCCCACGGCCCGGCTGGATGCCCTGAGCGAGCTGTGCACGCACCGCATCGCCTGCGCGGGGCGCACCTGGTTGGGCCTGGGCGCGCCCCTGATGGGCAGCGGCATGGCCTTCGACGTCGCCACCTTCGAGTCGCTGCTGGTCAACTGGCGCCCGACCCTGGTCGAAGACTGTGCCTGGCAGGCCCAGCTGGCCGCAGCCGGCATCGCCGTGTTCTGGACGGCCGAGGCGATCGTGCGCGATGAGAAAACGCCCCACGCGGCGGCCATGGGGCAGCAGCGACGGCGCTGGCTGAGCGGTCGGGCCCAGGCTGCCCGCCGGCACGCCGGAGCCCTGCTTGAGGCGGCCGTGCGACAGCGCCGCCTGCTGGCCTTGGACACGCTGCTGGACGTGACGGCCCCGCCCCGCAGCCTGCAGCTGCTGGTCTGGCTGACGGGTTTCCTGCTGGCTGTCGGCGGCCTGCAGCCCTGGGGCTGGGGGCTGGTCTGGGGGGCCTGCCTGGCGCTGGTGCCGGTTTATCTGGCCACCGCGCTGTGGCTGGATGGCCAGGGGCTGCGGCAGGCGGGGGCCATGTTGGCGAGCCTGAGCGGGCTGCCGCGGCTCACATGGCAGCTGCTGCGGGCCCGTGCCGCGGCGCTGGGCGGGCGCCCGCAGGGCTGGATTCCCACCCGCCACGGCGAGGACCCGGCGACCCAGGAAAGGGGCGTGGCGGGATGAAGCTGAAAATCGAGAGCCGCCGGGAAGGGGAAAGCTGGCTGCGGTGGCTACGCCGCGCGGGGCGTTACTTGGCCAGCCGGCTGTGGGCGCCCTGGGCGCTGCGCCATTGCGATCGCCTCGGCAACGGGGCCCGCGTGCGCGGCCGCCCGGTGGTCGAGAACGAGGGCGGCCAGATCGTGATCGGTCGGCGCTTCTGCGTCTGGAGCTACCTGTCGCGCGTGCAGCTGTACGTGGGCCCGGGGGGGCTGCTCGAGGTGGGCGACGACACCTTCGTGAACAACGGCAGCGTGCTGTCGGCCTCGCGGCACATCGCGATCGGCAGCCGGGTCTACATCGCGCCGGGATGCACCCTGCTCGACAACGATTTCCACGGCACGGATGGCCGCGGCGACAGCCCCAAACAGGCCCCGATCGTGATCGGCGATGACGTCTGGCTGGGCACCGGCGTGACGGTGCTGCGAGGCGTCACGATCGGGCCGGGCGCGGTGGTGGCGGCCGGAGCGGTGGTCACGCGCGACGTGCCGGCGCGCACCCTGGTGGGCGGCGTGCCGGCCCGCGTGATCCGCCCGCTGGGCGAGGGCGCCTGAGGGCGGATTCTAGGGATGCGCGGGCAGTCCGCATCAGTGGAATCCGCCTCGACCTCAGGCGGCCTGTGCTCGGGGGTGAGCGGCCCGCCAGGCTCTCACCAGGTCGTCCCGTTGGGCCGGGCCATAGGTCTTCCCGCGAAAGGTCACCTCGAAGCGATCGAGCGGGACTTGAAGCTCCCGCGCAGCGACCATGACCTCTTGCTGCTCAGCACACCACATCAGGAAACCGGAGCCGTCGACCCACTTGTCCGCCAGGGTCTGATGCATGGGGATGTCTGCCTCGTAAATCACGCTCGCGGCGGGCGAATCTGCGAACCGGCGGGCCTGACGCACGTCCGTCGTCCACGAGGCCACCGTGTGATGCGAAAGCGTGACGGTTTTGCGGCCCGGCGTCTCCAGCGCGGCCACGATTTCCTCGATGGCGTACTCCCCGCGCACGCCCCGGTAAAGGTGGAAGTGGGTGGGGGCGGTCTCACCGAACCGCTGGGCCAAGCGCTCCCAGCGTTCCTGTCGGGTCGCGAGCAGATCCCTTACTAGCGTCTGCTCGGGCGTCGCAGCCCGCCCCTGAGCCTCAGCCAGGGCCATGAAGGCGTCGCGTACCACGTTCTGGTCATTGCCGCCCGTCACCCATTTCTTGAGCATGGTGTGGGCCTGGGCCTGCAGATCGGGTTGCCGATACAGCTGATCATAGAAAGCTTCACGAGCCTGCTTCATGCCAGGCTCGCTGTAGTGACCCAGCGGGTTGACCACCCGATCCAGCTGCTGGATGAAACCCGCCCCGAGCAGCGTCACTGGAGCCGCCTGCGCCCGTCGCCCGGCCATGACAGACAGGGCTCGCGAGGCCTCGGGAGAGCGATTGAAGACATCACGACCCACGCCCGCAAGCGCAGATTCCTGCACCGCTCCCACGTGTCGCAGACCCGCTTCCAACGGGGCTGCGAGCGACCTCAGGGGCCTTAGCAGATGGGTCATCGGGAACGACATGGGGGCCTCTGAGGGGGACGGGACGGAAGCAGGTGGGCTCAGGGGTGCTGCGGGGGGCGCATGCCGGGCGGCACGAAGGGCTTCACGTGGGGCACGTCCTGCACCCGCACGGCCGTGCGGTTGAGGATGGCCATGTAGCCCTGCTGAGGCAGATCGATCGCGTCGAAGCCCTTGTGAATGCCGTACAGGCCATAGTCGGAGAGGAGGAAACGAGGCAGCGAGGCCGCTTCGGCCTCCCGCATCCTGACAAGCTCCTCGATCTTCACCACGCGGGCATCCGCCTTCAGGGTCATCCGCAGGATCTGGCCCTGGCCCTTGCGGAAATGGTCCGCCACGTCCACAGCGCGGGGGCCATAGGCGACGTAGGTGCCACTCCCGTAAACCGAGGTGCCGCGGGCCGCATCGTGCAGGGGACCGCTGCGGAACTGCTCGGCGTAGGCGTCGGGACCGTGGACGCCCCGGAAGAGCTCGCGCTCCCCCCGCTTCACGGCCTCGTCGAGGGCCTGCTTGCTCTCCACGGTCGGGAGACCGGCAAAGCCGAATTCCTCGGCCAGCTCCTTGAAATAAGTCTTGTCGCGGGGGTTGCCAAGGAACATCGCGCCGTCGGCCTCCGCCTGCGCCATCGCCCGCGATCCGATCGCGCTGTCCCGCAGCGCCCGCTGCGTCGGCGCGTGGAGCGGTTGGCCGCCAGCGAGATGCAACGTGTCGCCAGCCAAGGTCGGCACGAGCTGGCGGCTGGGGGCCAAGCGTTGCTCGACGCGCCGCAGTTGCTGCTCGAGGGCCGGCCGCAACCAGGTCTGAACCAAAGACATCGCTCGCTCCTCGCGCTCTGCTGCCCCGGGGGGCACCCATCACACAAGGTCTATCGGCCGGCGGCCTTCCCGCGTCGTTCCAAATAGGGCCGAAATGGTTAATTTGCTGTTAATCATTGTAAAACAAACGGAACCCCCGGCCTCAAACCGAAAGGTCTCGGCCCTGGCCGCTCCTGGGGTGACCGTTCATCGCGAGCGCTTGCGGGCACCCTTCAGCCGAGGATTTTGCACCCGTCGCGCGCGCGCCACCAGGATCCGGGCGAGCATCGGCAGGTCCGCGGCCTCGCGCACAGGCACGTGGACCCAGGCCGGTTCTTCCCCCTGGGCCGAGCCCCGCAGGCGATCAAACGCGGCCTGCTCCGCCGGCGAGGTGGCCAGGATGCCGTCCCATTCCTCGGACTTGAGGTTCAGACTCACCTCGAAGGCATCCGCCGTCAGCGTCATGGCCACAAAGAAGCGATTGCCCGCCTGGTAAGCGCGGTAGGACCAGACCCCGGTGCTCTCAGAAAAGGCCCACGTCCAGGTGGCACCGATCTCGAGGACCGTCTCACAGGCCTCGTCCCACAGGGCCAGACGAGGGCCGAGCTGACGGGCCAGCTGGTCGCGCTGGGGCGGCTGCCCCTGGCCGGAAGGAATGGTCGGATGGGGCATCTGCGCACCTTTCAGGTAACCGTCGACCATCCACCCGCTTCCGTGGCGCCAGGGTGGCCGATGTTCAAAAGCTTACGGGCGCGGGGGGAACGGATTGGGCGGGAACGGAGGGGGCGTCGCAGGCTTGGCGTTCACCAGCACCCGGACGCTGCGGGTCACACCTTGTCCAGCGGCGTCTTTGACCGTGCACGAGATGGTTTCATAGCCGGCCCGCTTGAAATAAACGCTGGCCACGTTCTCGTATTGCAGCGAGCCACCCGGCACCGACCACGCGTAGGTCAGCGGCTGACCGGCGGGATTGGACACGATGGCCTTGAACTCGATCCCACCGCCTTCATAAGCGTAGAAGTTGGTGCCGACTCGCCCGTCGCCGGAGATGCCCGTGAAGTCGAAAGAAGGCGCCTTGGCGGTCTTGGCGCCCATCGCCACCGCCGCTTGACGGGGCTGGTTCAACGACGTGCGGCCAGTGGTGCCACAGCCATACAGGCCGGCGACCAGCGCAGCCCCCACGAACAGTGTCGCGACGCGATGCATCGTGTGTTCCTCTTATTAAAGTATGGTTATTCTAATTTTAACGTTTTGGCGCCAGCTGGTCAAAGTTGCCAGCAAAAAGCCTCGCTCCTTCGCACGCTGCGAGGAACGAGGCCTATGACCGTCCGAACCCTGGAACGTGTCCGGAAAAGTCTCAGGCCAAATGAGTCTCAGGCGAACGTCACAGGCTTCCATTCCATTCGATGTCGCAAGTCATGGCTTGCGCAATCGTGATCTTCCGCTGCTGCGCCATACTCCCGAACTCCCTGAAGGTGAGTGCCAGGTCCACCATCGGCCAGGGGTCATCGCGTCGCCAGACGGCATCTCGCGCCCGCAGCACCAGTGCCCCCCAATCAGCCATCTGGCCGTGTTTCAGAGCCGCAGGCAAGCCGTAGACTCCCATCGCAAGCCCCAGCATGGCAGCGGCTCCTTCCGGCGGGGTCACGAGGGCCTTTGCCTCGCCCATCAAGGCGGACGCCAGGGCGCCATCGTGATCAAACAGGTGCACCCCACTGGTCGCGCGGGGGTTGCATTCCAGAGGAAAAATCTGGCCATCTGCGTCGATGATGAGGTCAAAGGCAAATTGCCCCGTGAGACAGAGGGCTGCCACCACTTGCTCCACCCAGTGTAAGACCCGTTCGTCGGGTAAGGCTTCGAAGCTGATACAGGCGCCCACCCCGGCGGTAAAGCGAACGGGATAAGCGGCGTGGGCGAGCAGTTTTCCTGCATGGGCCACGCCATAGGTGCAAACGCCTTGGCCGGTGACCCAGGCCTGAGCCACCCAAGGGATTTGGGCCTCCAGGTTCAGGTCCGGCCAGGCTTGCCCGTCCTGCCAGAACAGCACGCGTGAGGCAAAGCGGCTATAAACCGGTTTGAAGACCAGACGGTTGGGGCGATTGACGGCGCCGCGCAGCGCCTCCAGATCATCGGGGGACCGCAACAGCCAGGTGGATGGCACGCGGATTTGCAGTTCCCGCAGTTGCTCGATAAAGGCCCACTTGCTGTGCAACATCGTGAGCACGGGGAGATGGGGGGCCAGAACCTGACTCGCCCTTTCTAACCTGCTTTTCGCGCGTGAAACCCAAAAAATCTCCTCACAGGTGGGAATCACCCAGGCCACGCTTTCCCGCTGGCAGATGTCGGCGATCGCCGTGGTAAATCCCTCGAAGTCCTTCACGGGAGCCGGTAGCACGAAGTTTTTCGCCACACTGCGCGAGCGACGACAGGGGTTGACCGCCACGCTGTCGGCGCTCAGCACCCGGTGCCCGGCGGTGGCAAAATGTCGGGCAAGCTCAAGCGTGGCAGGCGCGCGCGCGCCGGTTAACAAGATGGTGGCCATATCACCTTACAATTCGTAGCGTTGCATGACCGGCACGGCGATGCCCTCGAACAGTCGACTTAAAAGCTTCCAGACCCAGCGTTGACGGGCGCCCAGGTGACGAATGTCAACCATCAGGTATTCGATGGCCGGTTGTGCGCCACGGCTGCGTTTAAACTCCGCCGCGCCAGAACTGCAATGGGCGACCAGGTGGCGTTTTTCAGCTTCGCGGTAGACCAACGCCGCCAGCATGCGATACAAGCCAACCTCCTGTGGCAGCGATAGGTCGTAGCCGAACAGGGGAGTGGTAAGCATCCCGTTGCGCCAAAAACACCCCATGATACCGTCGATGCTTCCGGTTTCCTCGTGTCGCAGGGCTTGGAGATAGAGCAGGCGATCGCGCCAGGCGTGCGTCAGAAACGCCAGCGTGAATTGCGGATTGAGCGGGGTGTATTTTTCCAGGTAAAGCTGGTTGTACAGCCACAGCAAGCGTGGCAGGTCTGATTCGGTGAGTTCGTCTGGTCCCACCACCCGATAGGGGCCTTGCTCCAAGCGCTTGAAATCACGTTTCAGGCACTTGCGTGCGTTGCGTGAGAGGCCGTCGCGGGGGTCTTGCCACCAGACCTGGCGTGAAGGAACCGCCACGAAGCCGGCGTCGCGAAAGGCAGACACCATGGGTCGATTTCCCACATCCGCCACCGAGCGAAATGCCACGGCATGGCCTGGATGGGCGTCGCGCAAGATGGTGGCAGCCTGCTCGATCTGGGCCCGGTCGAGTGCAGGGTAGAGGTTGGTGGACAACATGTAGTTGTTGGCGATCGCGATGCGATTGATATCGCCGAAACGCAGAAGCGTACCCAACCCGGAGAGGATGACGCGTATCCCCCCCCGTACCGCAGCCTGCTTGATGGTGAAGAGTTCCGCTTCAGCGTAGGCGATGAAGTTGGCATACGGACCTGCCACGTAGCAGGTTTCCAGGTCGCCATGCGTGACCGTCACGGGCAAGACGGCTTCAGGCCAGACCAGGGCCTGCACCTCCACGTGGGCATTGGCGATCGCCGCCTTGGTACCCTCACGACCCACAAACGTCAACCAGTCACGCGCATAGACGCTGTCCGGGTCAGCTGGCCAGGCCAGCTGATCGAAGTCGGATGCGTGGACGAGTTGCGGGTTCATCGCGGCCGCACTAGATCAGGGCCTGAAGGTCGTGGAACTCCACCTGCTGCGCGCTGCCATCGTACAGGTAATCCAGCTGGCGCCGTGCCAGGTCCAGTTCGGTGTTGCAGTAGAACTCGCCCCCCAGTTCCAGGGCCCGTCGGGTCTGCTTTTCCAGAATGAGCTGGTCTTGTTTCAGCGCGCGCTTGGCGATCGCCCCCGCGACCAGAAAAACGAATCTGGGCGGCAAGCCCCCTCGACGCAAGAACACCCGGAAGTACAAGCTGCTGCTGGATTGCGTGCGCGGGGTGATGTACATGCAGTTGACAAACTGCACGACACCCGCTGTCCGGTAATCCAGCTCGACGATTCCGGGCAATCGAAAGCGACCAAAGGCCTGGTCGATGGGGGGCGCAAAGCGTGCCAGCACACCGGTTTGACGTTCGGTCGTCAGGTATTCAATCTCAAACCCCCGCGGCATGTGCCGGCGTTTGATTTGGTTGAGGCTGCGCTGCACTTCGCTTCGGTTGCGGATGAGGCCGGCGTGCACGAAATGCGTGTGAAAGGGGTCCAAAAAATTTTCCACGATGTTTTTCGCATCGGCTGCCACGTGGTTGGCATGCGCGTCACAGCCGTATTGGGGGTCGTTGACGACGGCTGGTAAAAAGGGGGGCTTGTCGCCTGGATCGCCAAGGCAAGCGAATACCAGGCCGGCGGTTTCCTGCAGTGCAATCTTTTTCAACCCCGGTGCGCGCGTGTCGTGTTCCGCGAGTCGACCGGGTATTTTGACGCAGCGCCCCTGGGTGTCGAATTCCCAACCGTGGTACTGACACACCAACAAGCCGTCACACAAGCGGCCTTCGGATAAACGCACATTGCGGTGAGGGCAACGGTCGAGAAACGCGTGAACCTGGCCGTGGGGGTCGCGGTAAACCACGAGGTCCTGCCCCAATAACTGGAATGCTTGAGGCCGTTGTTTCAGCTCTCCGGAGGTGCAGAGCACCAACCAGTCGTCCTGAAGGGCACTGAAATTGATCGTCACGGTGGTCTCTCGAGTGGCCGGGCACGAGGCGGCCGCGTGAGGTAGCTCCGCGCGTGACCGTGCACCGCCCATTCTAGCTGGATTGCCACCGATGATGCGTGTCGCGTGTTACGTGCGACGCATGGGTTCGGGGGGGATGCATCAGGGAACATGGAGCTCGGAAGGTCTGAGGGCTACGTGGGGTCAGGCCGAATCGGCTCACCTTCGCCCCAACGCTCGTCTGCTCCATCACACAGAACGGGAACCTGTGACACTCGCCTGGGATCAATTTGGCTCGAGCATCGCGGCGGTCTTGGCGCAAAAGGCGGCTGAGCGTGGGCAAGACGTGTTCCTTCATTGGCTCGATGATCGGGGTGGGGAGACCGCCCTGACCTTCCAGCAGGTGTATGAAGGTGCCGCCGGCGCGGCAGGTGCGCTGGCGCAGCTTGGGGTCAAGCGGGGCGATCGCGTCATGATCGGCCTGCCAACCGGGGTGGCCTTCTTGAACGCCTTCTTCGGCACCCTGCTGCTTGGCGCGATCGCCGTGCCCTTTTATCCCCCCGCCCGCCTGAACGGCCTCGAAGCCTATGAAAGCGCACTGGCGGCGCAGGTCACGTCGGTCAAACCGCGTTTGCTGGTGACCTTCGCGCGGGCCCGGCAGGTGATCGAGTCGGCGACCTACGCGGCGGGGGCGCGCGTCCCGGTGGTGGTGCCGGAAAACCTGAATGGTCACGCGGCGCCAGCCGCTCTGACGCTGGATCCGGATGCCGTCGCGCTGATCCAGTTCACGTCGGGCTCGACGCGTCAGCCCAAGGGGGTGGTGCTGACGCATCGCCAGCTCCTGAACAACATCGCCTCGATCGTGGCCGCCGTGGGGCTGCGCGTGGAAGACCGCGCCTGCTCCTGGCTGCCGCTGTATCACGACATGGGCCTGATTGGCATGTTGCTCACCGTGCTTTTCAGAGGGACCCCCCTGGTCTTGATGAGCCCGCAGAGTTTCTTGCTGGACCCCAAGCGCTGGCTCTGGGCCATTGACCGTTTTCGCTGCACCATCTCGACGGCGCCCAATTTTGCTTATCATCTCTGCGCCCAGCGCCTGCAGGATCAAGAGCTGCAAGGCCTGGACCTCACCAGCTGGCGGCTGGCCTACAGCGGCGCAGAAACCGTGCAGGCCGAAACCATGCACGCGTTTGCCACCCGCTTTTCGCCCTACGGATTGGCGCCCTCGGCGATCACCCCCATCTACGGCCTGGCCGAAATGGCGGTGGCCGTCACGTTTTGCCCGCCGGAGCGTGGGTTACGTCTGGACAGGTTGTCGGCCGATCGGCTGGAGAGCGAGCAAGTGGCCGGGCCGCCTGAGGAAGGTCGCACCGCCACGGTGGCGTCCGTGGGCTTTCCGATTCCCGGCCACGCCGTTCGGATTCAGGACGCGACGGGTGGTGTCTTGCCGGAACGTGCCGTGGGAGAGGTGTGGGTGAGCGGGCCTTCGCTGATGCAGGGATACTGGGAAAGCCCAGATCGCACGCTTTCCCCCGCAAAAGACGGCTGGCTGGATACCGGCGATCGCGGCTATCTGGCGGATGGCGAGCTTTTCATCACCGGCCGCAGCAAGGATCTGATCATCAAGGCGGGCCGCAACTATGCGCCGTCAGACCTGGAGTTCCAGGTGGGCAAGGTACCGGGGGTGCGTGCCGGAAACGTGGCCGCGTTTAGCTTGCCTGATCCCGCTAGCGGCACCGAGAAAGTGGTGGTGCTCGCGGAATCCCGCCAACCCGCAGAAGAATATCCGCAACTGGCGGCGGCGGTGGCGGCTCAATTGCGCGAAACCCTGGCCCTGCACCCGGATCATGTGGCCATTCTGACACCGGGTCAGATTCCGAAAACCAGCTCAGGCAAGGTTCGGCGCCAACTGGCGCGCGAGCGCTTCCTGGCTGGGACGCTCGCGCCAGCCGCGGACAACCCCTTGTGGTCAGCCACGCGGCGGGTCGGCCGCGCGTGGTTGCAACGCCTGAGTGTCGAAAATCAGGAGCGGGGACACATGTGAACACCAGTCTTGATGACCAGTTGAGGGAGCTGCTCTGTGAGGCGCTCGGGGCCGTGGGGCTTGAGCTCACCCTCTCGGATTTGCACGCGGACCTGTCTTTGGCTGCGGATCTGGGGTGTGATTCGTTTCAACTGATGCAGGTCTCACGTTCGCTAGAAGAAGCGTTTGAGCTCAAGTTCACGCTGGTCGATTGGTACCTGGAGGAAAGCGATCGCGAACAGGGTCCTGCCTTCACGGTGGGTTCCTTGTTGACGTTCATCACGTCTCAGGTCGGCGCCGTCCCGGAGGTGTTTCATGCAGGCTCGTAACGTCAAAATTCTGGGAACTGGCAAGTATCTGCCGGCCGAGCGCGTCACGGCCGCCGAGCTTGAAAGTCGGCTGGGCCTGGAAGCAGGCTGGGTGGAACGGCACTCGGGCGTCATGGTTCGGCACTTCGCGGGGCCGGAAACGGCCTCCGAGATGGGAGCCAAGGCAGCCAAGGCCGCGCTGGAGGCGGCTGGCCTGAACTTCTCGGATATTGATTGCCTGGTGGGGGTGAGTGGCTCACGCGAACAGGGCATTCCTTGCACCGCCGCGTTGATTCAACGGGCCATGGGGCAAGCGGATTCCGGCGTGCCGGCCTTTGACATCGACTCCACCTGTTTGAGTTTCGTGGTGGGGCTGGACCTTATGGCCGATGCGCTTCAACTGGGGCGCTACCGGCGGGTGTTGTTGGTGTCCAGTGAAATCGCCTCGATTGCCCTCAACTGGGATGACAAGGAGAGTGCCACCATATTTGGTGACGGCGCGGCCGCCGCCGTCATCGCCCGTTCGGAGGCGAACGACGGCTCCGCCATCCTCGCTTCGCGCATGGAGACCTATAGTTCGGCCGCGGAACTCTCCCAGGCACGCGCCGGGGGCAGTCGCTATCACCCGAGGCGCTTTGAGGGGGATCTCGCGAGCTTCATTGACGCCCATTGCACCTTTGAAATGGACGGCAAGGCCATTTTCAAGCTCAGCGCCCAGGTCTTACCGGGGTTTGTTGAGCGTCTGCTGGCCCCCACAGGGCTGACCCTGGATGACATTCACCTGGTGGTGCCGCATCAGGCCAGTCTGGCCGCCTTGTGGCTGGTGCAGCGCCGCTTGAAAATTCCCGAAGATCGCTGGATGGTGATTGCGCCCACCCACGGGAACATGATTGCCGCCTCGATCCCCACCGCGCTGCATGAAGCCATTCAGAGCGAGCGGCTGAAGCGGGGCGATCGGGTGTTGCTGCTGGGAACGTCGGCGGGCTTTTCGGTTGGCGCCGTCTTGCTGGAATACTGAACGTGAAAGCACTGGTGACCGGAGCCACCGGATTCCTGGGGCGCCACCTGGCCGAGACCTTGATCAGCAGGGGCTGGGAGGTCACGGCGCTGGGCCGCAATCAAACCGTGGGCGCTGAACTCGCAGCGAGCGGGATGCGCTTTGTTCAGGCTGATCTCGCCGACGAGGCGGCGGTGGTCGCCGCCTGCGCAGGCCAGGACACGGTATTTCACGCGGGGGCACTCTCATCGCCCTGGGGACCTTATGCTGCGTTTCATCGCGCCAACGTGCTGGGCACGCGCCACGTCATCGCAGGCTGCCGGCGGCACCACGTCCAACGCCTGATTCACGTGTCCACCCCGAGCCTCTACTTCACCGGCTCCGATCGCCTCAATATTCGCGAGAGCGAGCCCTTGCCCCCACGCTTCGTGAACGCCTACGCCCAGACCAAGTTCCTGGCCGAGAACGAGATTGATCGCGCGTTTGAACAGGGTTTGCCCGTCATCACGATCCGGCCGCGTGGCATCTTTGGACCAGGCGATACCGCCATCATGCCACGCCTGATTCGGGCTGCCCGCCGCGGGGTCCTGCCCATCTTTGGTTCCGGCGATGCGCAGGTGGATGTCACCCATGTCGACAACGTGGTGGCCGCGTTGTTGCAATGTCAGCGCGCGCCAGCTGGGGCTCTGGGCGGCAAATACAACATCACCAACGGCGAACCTCGCGCCGTGTTGCCCTTCTTGCAGCAAGTCTTTGCCGCGCTGGGGATTCCGTTCCAGCCACTGAGAATTCCCTTGCCCTTGGCGTTGACGCTGGCAGGATGCCTGGAAACCGGCGCACGGCTCTGGGGGGGGAATGAGCCTGTCTTGACGCGCTATGCCGTTGGATTGCTTGGCACCAGTCAGACCCTTGATCTCACCGCCGCCCGGCAGCAACTCGGCTATGAGCCGACCGTCAGTCTGGAACAAGGCATAGAAAGGTATGCACGCTGGTGGAAAGCCCAACAAGCCTCCGTTTCTTCGTGATCGCCGCGGGGCACTGCACCCATAGCGAACACATGGTGCTGGCCGGCGGACGGCGCGGGCCAATTTGTTTCCCTTCGCTGGTGGGGGTGATGGTGCATCCCAAACACGGGGTGGCGCTCTTTGACGCCGGCTATGCTCGGCGGTTTCTCACGCGTTGCGACAACTTCCCGTACTCGTTGTACGCCCGCGTCACCCCCGTCACCCTGAGGCCAGAGCAAACCGCCGTGGCGCAGTTGCAGGCGCTGGGCATCCACGCAGCCGAGGTCAAAACCATCTTCATCTCCCACTTTCACGCGGACCACATCGCCGGAATCGCGGACTTTCCCCACGCACGCGTGGTCTGTGCGCGCGCGGGTTATGAGTCGATCCGCGGAAAAAGAGGGTTCCGGGCCCTGGCCAAGGCATTCTTGCCTGACCTGTTGCCGAAGGACCTGGAAGCGCGCGCGAGCTACGTGGAGGATTTCAGCGAGCGCGCCCTGCCGGACGCCTTGCTTCCTTTCCAGCGGGCGCACGATCCGTTTGGCGACGGCAGCGTGCTGGTGGTGCCCCTGCCGGGGCATGCGGACGGTCACGTGGGCCTGTTCTTACCAGGCCTCGCGCAGCCCACCTTCCTGGTGGGCGATGCCTGTTGGCTCGCCAAGAGCTTTCGCGACAACATCCAGCCGCACCCCATCGCGACCCTGCTGTTCTCGGATCGCCACGCCTATCGCCAGACCCTGGGACGCCTGCACACCTTGCACGGGCGGCAAAGCGGTGTGCGCATCATCCCGTCGCACTGCCTGGCCACGTTCGAGGCGTTGCCGGAAGCCGTGCGTCCGCTGCAATCAGCCCCCTTCGACCAGCGCGCGGAGCAGACCAGGTGA
>JAYKJB010000075.1 GCA_035285325.1 Candidatus Sericytochromatia bacterium | reverse complement strand
AGCGGTGGAACATGACGATTATCTTCTTGCCCGTCGATGAGGTTCTGGATGCCGGATATTCGTCCCAATCAGCCGCCGCTGGATCCGCGGGCCACCAACCAGGCCCACGTGGTCACCCAGGGCGGCTGGGTCGCCTCGCCGGACGGAAGCTGGGGCGCGGATGTGGTGCATCTGGACGCCACCCTGACCGACCTCACGCCGGCGGATCCGCTCAAGCCGCTCGACTGGGGCTCGTACGCGGTGCGCATCCACAGCGGCGAAGTGCGGGTGCGTGAGCAGGAGGCCACCACGATCGTGCGTCAGCTCGGGGGCGTGGCGCTGGCGCAGCAGGGGCTGAGCGATCCGCAGGTGCGTTTCCTGAAAGATGGGCGCGTGCGCGTCGCTGCCCGCCTGGACCGGCTGGGCGTGCCCTGGCCGATTTCGCTGGATTTTCGCCTCAAGCGCCATGACGCCCAGACCCTGCGGGTCGAACCGCAGCTGTCGTTGCTGCATCGGGGGGCGCTGGGCTTGCTCGGACGCGATCTGCTGGCCGAGATGGCCGCCGCCGTCCCGGGGGCGCGTCGCTCCCCCGACGGCGCCTTGCTGGTCGATACCCGTCAGCTGCCGACGGTGACGGCCGCCTTGCAAGCGGTGAAGGTGCAGGAGGGGCGCCTGGTCATGCGCTTTGCCGAGGATGGTGCCAGCATCCCGCCCCGCGCGCCGCGGCGCGGTGCGGCCAACTGGGTTGAGGTCGAAGCCCGCGGCGAGCTGTCGATTCCGGACGGCAATCTGAAAGACGCCAAGGCCTTTGTCGAGAACGGCACCGACGCCAACTACCCGATCTTCCTGAACGACATTCCGCGCGGGGTGAAACTGCACGTGGAGAAAGGCAGCCTGGTGGTCACGGAGTCCTCGGTCGCCACGGCGATCGCCCAGCGCGTGCCCGAGTTCAGCGTCAAGTCGGCGCGCTTCAAGGGGCAGGTGCTGGAACTGGAGGGCCGCTACCGGGTCTCGGCCGGCGCCATCGGGGGGCTGTTCGGCCTGATGCTCGGGGGCGCGGCTGGCTTCGTGCGGGGCGTGGCCGAAACCCGGGGCGCCGAAGATCTGGGTGTGCCGGTTTGCGCGAAGATCGCCTTCTCGCTCACGCCGGAGGGCCAGTTGAAACTCACGCCCGACGAGCACGACATGCTGTCCGGCGCGTTGCGCCAGGCCTTGCTCGATCTGCCCGGGGCCCGCGCGGCGGGGGACGGCGTGATCCTCGATCTGAGCAAGCTGGCGGGCTTGCAGGCGCCTCGTCCGCGCGGGATGCGCGAGGACCGGGGGCGCCTGGTGATCGACTACTGAACTCTCCGCTAAATTAACCATATATTAACCATTTGGACGGTCTGGCGTAACCCGAGTGAAACCGGTTCCAGGCACAACCCTCTCGTGAGCCAGCGGGGCTGGCGGTGGTGTGTGAGAGGAGTCCAACCATGAACGCAGTGAAGCATCGTGTGGCCAAGATTGCCCGCCTGGCCTTCCACAACCAGCAAGCCCGCGCCGAGAAAGACCTGATGCGCGTCACGGCCGGGGCCCGGGCCGAGGTGGGCCTGATCCGCGAGGCGTTCGGTCAGGATGCTCTGCCGAATGCCGTGAAGGGGCAGGTCAAGACGCTCTCGATGCTGGAGCGGGCCTCGCTCGTGCGCCAGCAGGCCATCACCAAGACGGCCAAGCAACTCACGCCGGCCGAGCGGGCGCTGGCCGACACGCTCTCCAGGTCGCGTGGCAAGAGCGACTGGATGCGCCAGCTGGCCGGCATCGAGAAGACCATCCAGACGCCGCCCGAGGCGGAAACCCGCAAGGCGATCGGTCGGTTGCTGCGCAAGGATGCGGCCCAGGTGCTGACCTCGCCCACCCCGGCGGTCACGGCCGCAACCGAGGGCAAGCAGCTGATCGAAGCTTACAAGGTGATGACCAAGGTCTGGGCGACGCTCGAAAACGCGCCGGAACTGCTCACCAACTTCCAGAAGACGCGCCGTTTCCGCTACAGCGACGTGGTCTGGGTCTCCAAGCAGACCGGCATCGATCATGCCCGGGTGCAGGCGATCATGGACCGTCTGGCCAAGGTCGCGCCTGAGCGCCCCTACAAGCTGGAGAACACCGTCTTCCAGCGCCAGACCCCCAACGCCTTCTCGGCCGGCGGTGGCCAGTTCGGCGTCCACGACTCGATCCTCAAGCTGGCCAAGACCGACGACGAGCTGGCCTTCATCATGGGGCACGAGCTGGCTCACGAGGTGCACGGGGATGCCGCGGCGGCGCGCCTGTCGCTGAAGCGCTTCCAGAACTGGCAGGAGCGGGCCCGTCGCGAGGGCGTGCCGAAGAGCGTGCGCGACCGGGTCGAAGAGGCGGTCAAACAGGAGCAGATCATCCTGCGTCGCATCCAGGAAACGCGCGCCGACCGCGATGGAGTCCGCTTTGCCGCGCGGGCCGGCTTCGATCCGCAGGCGGGTGCCGAATTCCTCAACAAGCTCGACCCCAAGCCGATGGCCGACAAGATCTACCTCGACAACGGTTACCCCCCCACCCGCAAGCGCATCGAGGCGATCAAGGCCGCGATCCGCGCCGAGAAGCTCTGACCGCGCGGACCTGACCGCCGGGAACCCGCTCTTGCCCAGGGGCGCCGCGCCACCGCCGGCCCCTCTGGGCCTTCGGCTTCAAGCGACGGTGTCCGGGGCTGGCGAGCCTGCTAGTGCCCGACTGCCGCGCGGAATGGCGGCAGGCCGAATTGATTCAGCGTTTCGCCGCGGTTGCTTGCGGTTGGCGATGGGCAGCCTCGACCGCCTCGCAGGGAGGCAGGCCGAAGCGCATCTGGCGGGCGCGTCGGTGGTCCCAGTAGACCTGGGCGGCGCGGGTGGGATCCCCCACGCGCCGCCAGTACTGCTGGGCGGCGAGCGCGACGCTCTCCTCGGCGGCGGCCAGCGCCATCACCTCGCGCAGGTGGGTCTCGGCTCCCGCTTGCTCGCCCCGATCCAGACACCAGTCCAGCAACCACAGGTGCGCCTCCACCGCTTGCAAGCGCAGGGCTTCCCGGGCCGCCTCGAAGTAGCGCGCGAAGAAGGGGTCGGCCAGCAACTCGCCGCTGTGGTGCTGCAGGGCCGTCGCGTAGTGCTGGGCCGCCGTGGCCGGGTCCTGGGCGCGGGCGTGGCGGGCCCGGGCGATCGCCGTTTCGAACTGCCGCACGTCCACCCGGCTCAGGCCGTCCGGGTCCAGCTGGTAGCGGTCATGCACCATGCGCACGTAGTGGGAGGCGCGCCCTTTGGCCAGCCCAGGCTCCAACGCCTGACGCAGGTACGACACCGTGACACGCCACTTGCTCTCGGCCCCGGCTTCACCGAGCACGTCGGCCAGTTCGGCCAGGTTCAGCCCGTGCGGATACAGCACCAGGGCCGCCAGCAGGATCTGGGGGCGGCGACGCGCCCACTGGTCGACCCGCACCCCGCCTCGGCGCACCTCGAAGGAACCCAACAGGCGGATTTCCAGCCCTTCCTGGGTTGCCTCGGCCGGCTGCGCTTGCTCCCCCAGCGCTTGCCAGAGGGCCTGGTCCTCGTGCAGCAAGAAGTCCCAACCGGCCTCCGTGATGCGCGCCCGAACCGTTTCCAGGCGCGCCTCCGCGGCGAGGCGTTTGCCCGCTTGCTGCTCGGCCAGGGCGCGGTGCAGGCCTGCCCGCGCGGCATGCAGGCCGGCTCCCAGACGCGTGAAGGCCATCTCCACGCTGGCGAGCACGGGCAGGGCCCGGGCGGCCTCGCCCTGCATGATCCAGGCGCGGCAGCGCGGCAGGTGCAGGGCGGCCTCGTACAGGCTCGGCGCGTCGTCGAGGGCCGGTTCGATGATGGCCAGCGCCCGCTCGGGTTGGCGACGGGCGATCGCCAGCCAGGCCTCGCGCTCGGCCACCAGCTTGAGCCCCTGGGCGAAGCCCGCGGCCGCGAACAGGGCGCGGGCCTCGGCCACCGCCGCCTCGGCCGCGTCGTAGGCCCCCTCTGCCTGGTGCCAGGCGGCCTGCATCACGTGGGCGCAGGCGCGGTCGTGCCAGTCCAGTCGGGCGGGCCAGTCGGCCGGCAGCGCCCGGAAGGCCACGCCCGCTGCTTCGAGCTGACCCTGCCAGAGCGCCAGGTGGGCCTCCAGGATGACCGCATAGGTGCCGTAAGAGGTCAGCGACCAGGTGTCCGCCACCGCGCGGGCCTGCTGGATCCATCTGGTCGCCTCCTGGAGGGCGCCCGCGTGCAGGGCGTGGGTGTGCAGGTTGATCAGGGCGATCGCCTGGCTGGCCGCCACCTCGCGCGAGCCGGCGATCGCCACCTCCAGCACGGCCAGGTTGTGCTCGCGCATGGCCGCCATGTCGCCAGCCTGTTCCGCGCAGTAGGCCTCCGCCAGGGCCCAGTCCGCCCGATCTTCCGAGCTGGCCGAAGATAGAAGGGGCGCGGCCGCCGCGCGCAGCGTGGCGATCTGGCTGTGGTCCTGCTGGATCAGGGCCACGTACAGGCAGCGATAGAGCGCCTTGAAGTGTCCCGCCGCGTCTTCCTGCTGGGTGTACAGGCGGGCGGCCTCCTGATACAGGATGGTGGCTTCGGCGTGCAGGCCGCTCCAGCTGGCCAGGTGACCCTCCCACAGCGACCAGAAAGGGCTCCTGGCCTGGACATCCTCCGGCACCGCTTCGATCACCTCGGCGATCGCCGCCTGGCGCTGGTCGAAGCGCCAGCGCGGAAACACCACTGCGGCCAGCTCGGCCACCTGGTCCCAGTCACCGCCCAGCCAGGCTTGTTCCAGCGCTTGCTCCGGGCGTTGGGCCACCGCCAGACGCCCCGCGGCCATCCGGTGGATGGCCTGGCGGCGAGACGCTTCCCAGGCCTGGCGGCTGGCGTCCCGCAGCCCCTGGAGCAGATGGGGCGCCAGCCGCAGCCCCACGTCACCGGGTTCCACCAGGTGCTGGTCCTGCAAGACCGCCAGGGCCTGTTCCGCCTGCGGCGCCGTCAGGACCTCCTGAACCAGCGCCGCGTCGAATTCCCCCAGCAGGGCGAGACCCAGCAACAGCTGCCGTCCGGCCTCGTCTTGCTGATCGAGGACCTCCTCCACCACCTCGCGGACGGCCCCCTGCCAGCTGCGGGCGAGCGGCCCGGGGGCGCGCGTCGCCCCCCAGGCCAGCCCCAGCGGCCAGCCGGCACACGCCGTCACCCGCGCGGCCAGGTCCAACGGAACTGGCAGTGAGCGTGCTTCCAGCAGGGCCTCTGCCTCCGGCAACGAGAAAGCCAGCTCCGCTTGTCCGATGTCCCAGGCCAGGCCGCCGGCCACCAGACGACGCAGGGGCAGGGGCAGTCGCTGCCGGGAGGCGAGCACGAGGCGTTGTTCGGGCCTCAGATGCCCCAGCCAAGGTCCCAGGGCTTTCAACCAATGCCCCCCCGCTCCCAAGGCCAGGTGGACGTCATCGAAGATCCAGCTGAAGGATGGGGCGCCGTAGGAGTCCAGCGCCTCGAACAGCGCGCGCCAGGCTGCCTGAGCCGCTTCAGGGCCTTCCTCGGGAGGCACGAAGACCGCCGCAGACAGGCCGGGAATCGTGTGCTCCAGGGCTGCCAGCAGGCGTCGGAAGAAGCGGCCGGTCGAGGCGTCGCCTGGTTGCAGCGTGAGCCACAGGAGGGGGCCTGAGGCGTCGAGGCGCAGGCGCAATTCGTGCAGCGCAAAACTCTTGCCGAAGCCGGGTCCTGCCGTCACCACGACGCAAGCCGGCGGCGTCCCGGGATGTCCGAGGGCGCGGCGCACGAAACCGGCGGGCAGGGTCGGGGGTGCAGACGGCGATGGCACCTGGCCATTGTTCCCCGGCGAGCCAGGCTTATCGCCCGCTGGCTGCTATCATGGCGCTGCCCCCGCTAATTGCGTGTTCCCCCCAAGGAGACCGGCGTGTCCTATCCCGAGATGGCCATGGCGCTCTTGAAGGCGCGCGGCTACCGCCAAACCCGACCGCGCAAGCTGGTGCTCGAAGCCCTGGCGGCAGCGGAGACGCCGCTGTCGCCCTATGAGCTGGCTGAATCGCTGCGAGGTCAGGGCGAGAAGGGCGATGTGGTCAGCATGTACCGCATCCTGCAAACCCTCGAAGAGAATGATCTGGTGCACCGGGTGCTCTCCACCGGCAAGTACCGGCGCTGTCAGCTCGCGCCCGAACACGATTGCCACCGGCCGCAGATGCAGCACTGTCATCACAATCTGCTGTGCCGTCGCTGCGGGGCGATCGAGGAGGTCCACTGCCCCGGGATGGAACTGATCGAGCAGGTGATCGCGAGCCAGTCGCAGTTCGCGATCGAGGCGCATCGCTTGGAGTTTTCCGGCCTGTGTGGCGCTTGTCAGCAGGCCGGTGCCTTTCCTTCCCGTCCCTCGACGCACCGGTTCCACCGCCACGACGACTGATGGCCTGACGCTCCCCGGCTTCGGGGTGAGGCGGGCCGGCGGTCATGGGGCGCGCGTGGGCGCTTCGTGCTGGGGATGGTCCAGCCGACTCGTCAGCCGGATCACGGCCTGCCCCACCGCCTCGCCCACGCGCACGCCAGCGTCGCGGTCCAGGCGATCGCCCCAGCCGGCGAAGATGGCCGCCTCGGCGGCTTCCCCTGCCTCGCGCGCCAGGCCTGCTCGGGCGAGCGGAAAGACGCTTCCCAGGTAGGTGGCCGCGGCCTGGGCCATGGCGGCCGTGTCGGCCGGGAAGCCGGGGTGGTCCGGGGCCGGCAGCAGGGGGCGGAATCCCGGCAGCTGCGTGGCCAGCTGGGGACGCTTGAAGCGCGCCTGCAAGGCCCAGCAGGTCACCGCGGCATCCGACAGCGCCAGGCTGGTGCCGGCCATTACGCGGGCCAGTTCGGGCCCTGCGAGCTTTTCCTTGCGGGCCAGGGCGGCGGCCCGGACATACCAGTGCTGGGCCATGTCCTGGCGGAGCCACTTCATGGCGATCGCCCGCTCGCGGATGCCCAACTGGTCGACGGCGCGCCGCCACTCGGCGCGGCGGGCGGCCGATTCCTCCGGCGCCCGCAGGGGCGGTGGCGCGGGGCGGCTCCAGCACTGCCAGTGGGCCGCTTCCGGACTGAGGGCCCAGCGGGCGGGCGTCCGGGCGCTCGCGGGCAGGCGGAGGGGATCGCGCTGCAGGCGCTGGAGGGCGCGAACTGCCACGGCCTGACCGATCTGCCAGCCGGCCCGTATATCGGAAGGGTAGGCCTGGCCCGCGGCCACGCCCAGCCAGGCCACGGCGTCGGCCTGGCGTTGCAGGCCCTGGGCGGCCTCCGGAAAGAGGGCGCCCAGCAACCGACTGGCGGCAGCGGCCACGGCGGCCCCGTGATCCGGATACGAGGCGATCGCCTCGGACGCGGACCCCGCTCCCGGGCCTTGTGCCGCTCCCAGACGACGGGCCGGTCCTGGGCGACGGTGCTGTGCGCGTGCCTGCCAGACGGCCACGCTCACGTCGTGGCACGTCGCATGGAACAGCGCCAAGGTGCGCGCGGCCCGTGGCGGGTCGGGGCGTTCCAGGCTGGCCAGCCGTAGCAGCAGCGGATGGCCCCAGGCCAGAACAGGGTCCTGGCTCAGCCAGAGCGCCTGCGCTTCGGCGCTGCCGGCCGGCGGCTGCGCTTGCCAGCGCGAGACGGCCAGGCGATCGTCCCAGGCCGCCTGGGACCAGGGCGCAGGGGGGGGAGGCAGTTCGAGGCCGGGCGGTCCGAGCAGATAGGGGCCCTCGACGACGGGGGGCTCGGACCTTCCGGGTGCGGTGAACGCGTGGCCGCTGAGCAGGAGCACCGGAACCAGCCAGCCGCTTGGCCGGGTCAGGCGTTTGAGAGATTCCCCCAGGCGTCGCGGCACGGCCGGTTGGGCTCAGGGACCCAGCACGGCCCGGTAGGCATCGAGGCGGCCGTGCCCGAAGCGGGGATCGTATCCCGGTGCCCCCAGATCATGGGCGGTTTTTTCCAGGCGGGTTTGAACCTGGGCCGCGTTCCAGTCCGGATGGCGGCTGCGCACCAGCGCTGCAACCCCGGCCACGAACGGGGCCGCCATGCTGGTGCCCTGTTCGCTCATGTACGCTCCGCGTTCATCGCCATCCGCCGGGACGCTGGAATGAATGTCCACGCCGGGCGCCGTCACGGACAGCCAGTGGCCCCAGAACGAGAAATCAGCCAGGTTTTCGCGGTCATCCACCGCCCCGACCGCGATCACACCGGGCAGGGCCGCCGGGTAGTTCATCGTGTTCGTGCTGGCGTGACGACCTTCCTCGAAGTTGCCCGAGGCCGCCACCACCACCACGTCGCGCTCGCGGGCGTAGCGGATCGCATCGCGCAGCAGCGGGCTGGTGCCCTCATCACCCAGGCTCATGTTCAATACCTGGGCCCCGTGATCCACGGCCCAGATGATGCCGGCGACGACGTTCTCGACCCGGCCTTCGCGACCGCGCGGGCCCATGACCTTGATCGGCATGATGCGACAATCCGGCGCGACGCCTCGCACGCCGGGTTGGCCGCTGCCCTGACCGGCGATGATGCCGGCCACGTGGGTGCCATGGCCTTCATAGTCCTGCGGGCTGCTCTCCGCAAAGGTGGTGAAGCCGGGCACCAGGGCCCCCCGCAGATCCGGGTGCTGCAGGTCGATGCCGGTGTCGATCACGGCCACCAGCGTGCGCGGCGCACCGCGATACTGCGACCAAAGCCGGTCGGCCCCGATGCGGGTCTGGCCCCAGTGGCGTTGCGCGTAACCGGGGTCCTCGGCCTGCTTGAGGCTGAAGCCCAGCGCCCGCGGGGCGGCCCGTCGGGGTGACAGGCGCCAGATGTGATTGGGTTCGATGGCCGCCACCAGCCCACTGGCCATCAGGCCGGCGCTCGGGCCCGCGCCGCTGCTCCAGGACACGCTGCTGGCGTTCAGGGCGGGCAGATGTCGCCGCAGCGTCAGCCGCAGGCCGCCCAGCGTCGTGTGGACGGCGTTCGGTGAGGTGCCAGGCTTCCAGCGGACGATCGCGCTGAGCGGGTCTGCCTGGCCTCGCGGCGTCGCTTGCAGGCGTTGAGACGGGCCTGTGGGGGCGTTCCAGGGCGCGGTCGCCTGGCAGGCGCTCAGACCAAGCGCCCAGAGCAGCAGTCCGCATGCATGGCGTGCGTGGGACAAGCGGCCTCCTTTCTGACGCGTGCGATCGGCCCCCGCGAGGGACTGATGCCATTATGGCGTAAAACGAGGCAAAGCTTGAGTTAAGTTTTTCGTTCAGCGGTAGTGCTTGCCGTCCGTCGCGATGACACCTTCCGGCGCCAAGCGCCAGTTGGACTTGAAGACCTTGCCCGGATCGATCGTCTTCTGCTCCCTCACCCAGTCCAGCATGAGGTCGCGGATCTCGACATTCACGACCCCTTTCAGCGGGGCTTGCTTGAGCATCTTGTAAGCCCCGCCGCCATTTTGCCGGTAGCTGTTGAGGGCCATGGTGAAGAGCTGGTCGGGCTTGACGGCCTGCCCCAGGTACTCGAGGCGCGTGATGCGGTCGCCGGCCGGTCGGGTCACGTCGATCGTGTAGTCCACCCCTTGCACCATGTCGTGGTTGTAGGCCGGTCGATCATCGAAAATCGGCGCCCCCGGCTTGTAGGGCGCGAAGAAAGCCGCACTGGTTTCCAGGTACTCCTTCAATTGCGTCCCCGTCAGTTGCACGGTCGTGAGCGTGTTCTCATAGACGTACAGGGCTGCGATGTCGGACACGCGCAGCGGGCCCTTGGGCAGGTGGGCCGAGGCGTTGAAGACACTGGCGGCCGACAACTGAGCACCGCTCTTGGCGCGTTGCACCTCGTTCACCAGGTCCATGATCGGCGTGTCCTCGATGCGGGAACGCGCCGAACTCCAGACGGCCGTCGAGGCCCCCACCACCGAGTTGACGTAGGCCACGGTGTCCTCATGGGCCTTGCGGGCCACGGCCAGCACCTGCGGATCGGGGCTGACGCCTTCAGTGGTCAGGCTGCGCGAGTCCTTGTGGGTCAATTTCCAGCGCTCGCCCTGGCGCTGAAAGTTGAGGTCGACCACCACCAGCCGCTCGCCCCACTTCTTGGCCTGGGCCAGCAACACGCCGTTGCGGATCAGCTTGGGCAGTTCCTTGTGCGAATGCCCGAGCAGGATCGCGTCAATGGCCGGATAGGTGTCGGCCAGCTTGGCGCAGACGTTTTCCTCCGGCAGTCCGTCATCGGCCGAATAGCCGCCAAAAGTCGGCTCGTAGGGCTCGCCCAGCCCCGAGTGGATGATCACCACCACGGCATCCACCCCCTCGGCCTGCAACTCGGGCAGCCAGCGCCCGCAGGCTTCGGTGATGTCCCCGAAGTCATGCTTGCCCTGCACGAAGCGGCGGTCCCAGACGGCCACCCCGGGTGTGGTGAAGCCCAGAATGCCCACCCGCACGCCGCCCACCGTCTTGATCGTGTAGGGCCGGAAGACCGGCTTGCGGGTGCCGTGGTGATAGATGTTGCCCGACACGAAGGGATAGCGGGCCTCGTCGCGGGCCTTCAGCAGGTAGGGAAGGTCGTAGTTGTATTCATGGTTGCCGACCGCGAAGGCATCGAAACGCATGGCATTGTAGGCGGCCACCATGGGGTTCAGGGCCCGGGGCGCGAGGCGGGCGTGGTAGTAAGTGAGCGGCGTGCCCTGCAGGCAATCGCCGGAGTCGACCAGCAGGGTGTGGGGGTTTTTCGCGCGGATGCCATTGACCAGGGTGCTCACGCGGGCCACCCCGACGGGCTCGTCGCCCTTGTCGCCGTAATAATTGGTGGGGTAGATCCGGCCATGCACATCGGTGGTGCTCATGACCTGCACCAGCAGATGCGCCTGAGGGTCCTCCAGCGTTTGAGCCACCGACGCGCCACCGGCTCCCAAAGCCCAGGCACAGGTTCCGATCGACAGCAGGGTGGCGAAGTGCGAGCGCACGGCGGTCAGCATGGAAGCGGGCATCCTCGGGAACGACAGGCGGCGATGCGATGGTTGTACCACACCCCGAGGCCCCCATGACGTCCGATATGGCATGCGGAGCTCCTTGAGGCGGGGTTAAAAAAGGCCCGGGTCAAATCCCGCAGGACTTGCCCGGGCCGCCCGCATCCATTGATATCAGGGCACCGGTTTGGTCAGCACATTGCCAACGGGCTGGACAACCAGACCGCCATCGCCTGACGCGGTGGCTTCCCGGTAGGCCCTCAGGCGCAGCCAGACATAATAACGAGTGGCAGGAGCGAAGCCGAGCAGGTTTTCCCTGAAATGGGTGCCCGCCGTGCCGCCGGCCAGGTTGCTGTAGGTCAGCGAGGAGGGGGTGGCCAGGGTGGAGGTGGCAATTTCCACGGTGGCCAGGCGCTCGGTGGTGAAGTTCAACACGGCCGAAGTGGCCTGGATGTCGCTGAAAGCAATGTTGAAAGCCCGGATGGCGCTGGTTTTGGCTTGCACGACCTTGCCATGCGCCACCGTTGGTGTGGCCATGTCGTCTGTGGCCACCGGTTTCAGGAAGTCGGCCACCAATCCCGCGGGGCGGTCCACCCGGATCGAGTGTACGGTGCTCAGTTCCTGACTGCCCGTTGCGATGCTGCAGGTGGCGACCGGGTCGCACGTTCCCGTGGCGGAGACGCCGGCCTGGGCCCCGTACCACAGCTGGGAGCGGGTCGGCACGTTGGTGCTCCACGACACGTGATGCCCGGTGGCATTGCTCGACACGGTCGGCTGCGAGACGATGATCGGGCTCGTCAGGAACGAGGGAGCGCTCGCGATCGGGTTGGTCTGGGCCACGTTGCCAAAGCGGTCCGTGCAGACGATGCGGTAATAGTAGCGAGTCGCGGGTCGCAAGCGCGGGAACACCACCGAATGCGACATGTCGAGTACCTGGTCCACCACAATTGACTGGGATGCGGCCATGTCGGCGCTTTCGCTGTAGTAAAGCACCCGCTTCATCGGTACGTTGGTTCTCCACGTCAGGGTCGGCGAATACACCGCGGGCGTGTAATTCGGCGTGGACATGGTCACCGGCTTGGTGCTGAAGGTGTAAACCCCCTGGTCGAGGGTCTCCTGACCCGCTTCGTCCGTCCCTCTCAGGAGGAATCGATAGGTGGTGCCGGCTTTGAGTCCGGTCATCAGCACCTGCGGTTTCGAGGAGATGGCGCCGGTGGCGGAGACGCTGCCCGATACGCCGCTGTTGTCGATCAAGGCGCGGAGTGTGGAAATGGTGGTGGTGGCCGCCACGTTCATCGCGCCCGAGGCTTTGACCATGGGATCGACCGCTTCGGTGGAATCCCAGCCAATGATGATCTCGTTGAGCGGATTGGGGCCCGCCTTGGCCACCACGCCGCTGAAGGCGGGTGCCATGTCGATCGGCGTCCCGGCCGTGTTGGGCACGTCCAGGGCACGCACCACATCCAGGTGGGTCAGTTCGCTGGAGTTGAAGCTCGGGATGCCGAAGCGGCCCGTCCGGACCAGCTGACGGCGGACCTGTTCCGCACTCCAGGCCGGGCGTCTGACGCGCACCAGGGCGGCGGCGCCCGACACGATCGGGGCGGCCATGCTGGTACCGGATGGCTGGTCATAATCGTCGTCCGCGTCCTTGCCGGTGGTGTAGATCACGCTTCCCGGTGCGGCGATCTTGACCCAGTCGCCAAAGTTGGAGAATGACGCCTTGCCCAGCGTGCCATCGGCGGCCATCTGACTGGCGCCCACCGCCAGTACACCCTTGTAGGCTGCCGGATACGTTTTCGCAGAGGACGAGGAGTTCCCCGCCGCGGCGATCACCACCTTGCCCTTTCGCACCGCATAGTCGACGGCTTCGCGCAGTGAGGCCACGTCGGTCGGACCCCCCAGGCTCAGGTTGATCACGCCGACCTGGGGCAGATCGGCTGCGGCCATCAGGGCCCGCGCCACGGCTGACGTCTCGATGGTGACCGAGTCGCTGACCTTGAAGGGCACCACCTTGGTCAGCGGCGCCACCCCTACGATGCCCATGCTGTTGCCCGCCCGGGCCGCGATGATGCCGGCCACCTGGGTGCCATGGCCGTGGTTGTCCGTGACGTCGGTCGTGGGGGTGGCGATGTAGTTCAGGGCACCGCCGAGGGGCGCCAGATCGAGCGCGCCGGCCAGGTCTTCGTGGGTGGAGCGAATGCCGGAGTCGAGCACCGCGACCGAGCAGGAGGCCGCATCACCCGCTTCGACGCTCCAGGCTGCCGAGGCGTTGGCCTGTTCGGCCTTCAAGTAGAGCTGTCCCCCCAATAGAGGGTCGTTGAGAGCGCCGGAATAGGCCGAAAACGAGCGCAGCGGCGCGTCGGGTTCGGCCAGCAGCACCTCCGGATCGCTTTTGAGAACCGCCAAGGCACGCCCTGCTACGGCGGGGGAGGCGAAGCGAAACAATTCCGACCCGTTCGGCAGGTTCATCACCCGCGTCCCGCCCTTGGGCACGCGTTTGCCGCGCACGGATGGGTGAAAGCGCACGATCAACTTGGTGGCGCCCAGTGACTGTAGCGTATAGGTCTGGCCGCCTTCGTCCTGAAACGGCACGTTGGCGCCATCCAGCTCTCCCAGGGCAAACTGGGCCCCGCTAAGCTGCTGCAAGGGCAGGGGCGCGCAGCCCGAGAGCCCGAGCGAAAGACCCAAACACCACCGCATGGTCCGCATGCATTTCCCTCCGTGGCACGCCGCGTGGCCCACCTGAAAACATTGGCAAGGCCAGGTCGTCCGATTCCCGACTTTCACGTTCGTACCCGGACACGCTTGTGACGAAACAGACACCAGGCGGGACAAACCGGTGCTGGCTCGATCGCCGTGATGCCCGTTCAGGATCCGCCTTGGCCGGTGGGATGGCCCGGCTTCTGGCGGCCTCTCCACGGGGTCCAGCGGGACAGGCGCGGCTTCAGGGGCGGGTCTGCAAGGCGTCCCGCAGGCGAGCGAGAAGGGCCTGATATTCCGGTTGTTCGATGTTTTCCGTCCACATCACCAGGGCGTCTTCCTGGTTGTCCTGGTAATAGGCCTTGCGGCGCCCGAGCGAGCTGAAGCCATATTTCTCGTACAGCCGGATGGCGGCCACGTTGCTGGCCCGCACTTCCAGCGTCAGCCAGCGGGCTTCGGCCCTGGCGGCATGGTCGATCAGGTGCAGCAGCAGGCGCTCGCCCAGGCCCCGACGCTGGTAGGCGGGATCGGTCCCGATGGCGGTGATGTGGGCCTCCTCAAGGATCAACCAGTAGCCGGCGTAGCCGACGATCCGACCGTCCCACTCGCAGACGAAATAACGGCTCGCCACGTTGGCCAGTTCGTTTTCGAAGGCGCGCTGGCTCCAGCGCTCGCCGAAACAGGCGCGCTCGACTTCCACCACACGGGGCAGGTCGGCCCCTTGCATGGGGCGAATGGCGATCATTCCCGGCCTCCTCCCGCAGGCGCTTCCGCCTGCCGAGCTTCCCAGTTGATCACGGCTTGCGGCTCTCTCAGGTACTGGGGCGCGAGCGTCGGGCCATCCGAGGGATGTCCGGCCGCCAGGCGCCGTTCGGCCAGGCTGGCGACGGAAACGGCCCCGGCCACATGGGCGATCGCCTCCGGCACATGCCAGTTCGCGTGGCTGGTGCGGATGCGTTCCCGGTGACACCAGGCGCCTTCCCCGATCCACCAGACAGGCCCCTCGCCGGTCAGTTCCTGCACCCGCGTGAGCCACTCGTCCACGGCGTGCAGTCCCGCCGGGACGATCGGTTCGGGTTGGGCGCCATCGGTGCGCCAGACCCCGGCAAACACCAGATCGCGGCGGGCGTCGAGGGCCGCGACCACCGGGCCGGTGCTGGGGAACTGTGCCGCCAGGGCCTCGAGGGTTGGGATGCCGTAGACGGGCAGCTGGCAGAACTGGGCGATCGTCTTGGCGGCCGCCATGCCGGTGCGGACCCCCGTGAAGCCCCCTGGTCCCATGGCCACACCGACCGCCCGCAGCGCCGTGCGCGGCCGCCCGACCCAGGCAAACAGGCTTTCCAGTTGCACGAAGAGGGCTTCGGAATGGGCGTTGCCGACCGCCTGACTGGCCTCGGCCAGCACGGTGCCGTCCTCGACCAGGGCCAATGAGAGCTGCGGCGTGGCGGTGTGGATGCCGAGGATCACGCCACGACTCCCGCCTCACGCGCGACCGTCTCGAGGGCCGCAAGCCATTCAGACGGCCGGCCGCCTGTTTCGGCCTGGAACGCGGCCTGTCTTCCCTCCGGCTCCTCGGCGGTCAGGCTGAGCGCCAGGCTGGCGGCGGGCCGGAGGTCCAGGCCGTCGCCGCGGAGGCGCTCCGGCCATTCGATCGCACACACCGCATCGCCGGCTTCCCAGTATTCATCGAGTCCAGCGGCGAGCACCTCGGCCGTTTCCAGCCGGTAAAGGTCCAGGTGGTGCAGCGCGGGGTGCCCCCCATAGGTCTGCACCAGCGCAAAGGTCGGCGAGGTCACCTCGGCGTCCAGGGCCAATCCGCGCGCCAGTCCTCGCACCAGCGTCGTCTTGCCGGCCCCGAGGTTGCCGTGTAGCAGCAGCACATCGCCCGGGCGGGCCGTCTGACCCAGCCAGTGGCCCAGACGTTCGGTGGCGTCGGCGTCGGGCAGGAAGAGGGACCAGGCGGGCATGGCGATCGTCCAGGCAACGGGGCGCGCATCAAACAACGAAGCTGCCCGACCAGGGCCGGTCGAGCAGCTTCGTCCACGTTGGCGCTACGGACCTGACGGCTTTCGAACCCTGGTTCACCAGGTGGGTTCCCGCCGGAGGGTTTGAAGTTTCCGCCTGCAAGGACGGTTTACGGCCACCCTCTGAGATGTGGGTTCCCTTGTTCAAAAAATGTAGCCCGAAACACATCAAGGGTCCGCAGCCAACGTGAACGAGGCCCAGCGTAGCACGGGAAGAGGGTCGTGGCAATCCAATCAGGCGCGCTCAGGCCCGTGCTCGGGGGCGTTCCCAGGGACGGCGGGTGCGGGCGCTGACGGCCTGGAGCAATCCCTCGCCCTGCTCAAAGAAGGCCACCGGCAGCTGAACGGGTTGGTCCCGCAACCAGATTTCGAAGATTTCCTGGTTGCGTTCGCGGCGAACGGTCAGCCGCGTGATGTGGCTCCAGGGAATGTTGGCTTCCAGGTTCTGGCCCGAGAAGATTCGCAACCGCTCCCCGTCCAGCACGATGCGCGATCGGGTGAGGCGCTGGGCGTAGATCGCGCCGACCCCCACCGAAACGGCCGGGAAGGCCATGAAAAGAGGGATCATCCACCACAGGGGCAGCCAGGCACGCAGCCCGTAGGCGATCGCCGCCCCGGCCGCCACCGCGACGACCAGGCCGGCCGCGATCAGGGGGTAATAGGACTGGAACTTGTAGACGGAGGCCCGGGGTTTGAAGACTTGCTGCCCACCGCCCGGATTTCCGGCCTGTGGGGCCGCGTGGTGCATGGCCATGGCGCTGGTCTCTCTTTCCCCGCGTCCGTGTCGCGGTTGCTCGCTCAGGTATCGCTGGCGGCGGCCAGCAACGCATCGGCCTCGGATTTGGCTCCGGGCCTGTCCCAGCGTACCTCATCGAAGATCGGGGCCACCAGGGGGAAGTCTGCGCGTCGCACGGCGACCATGTAAGCCCCGTTGCGCTCTTCGATGCAGCAGGCGGCTTCGCTCAGGGCCTGCAAGGCCTGCTGGATCTCCTCGGCGCGCCGCGGTTCGAACTGCTCCGTCAGCAGCACCACGCGTTCGTAGTCCTGGATGAACAGGAAGGCGAAGGCCTGCGCCAGCCGTTCGCCCAATTGCGGTCGGTTGGCCTGAGGAAAGAAGCGGGGCGGTGGACCGCCCACGAGGTCACGCAGCGTCTGGGTGTGCTGAGCGTCTGCGTAGGCCAGAAACGGGACCGCCTCAGCCACGCCCCGGAGCGCCTCCATCGTCGCCAGCAGACGCGCTTGCGCTGGCGATCCGGCGGGGGCGGAGTCGGCGAACACGATGATACCCTGGCGCATCGAATCTCCAGGCCCCTGACCCCAGGGACCCTCGTTGCCCCCTTCCTACCCCCTTGCGCGCCCTGACAAACGCGTTCGCCAGGTTGCCCCTGCACGAGCGTCGGGGAACCGGAGGGACGTGGGGGCTATCCGACGGCCCCCGGCACGTTCTCAGCGGGCCTTCAGCGCCGCGGCGAAATCGCGGTCGCGCTGCGTGAACTCCCAGGGCCACGTCGGCGCTTGTCCGGCCGCCGTCAGGCGAACCCATTTGACGGGATCGTGGGTCAGGCGCTGGCGGGTGCTCTCGCGCAGCTTGCCCGAGCGCAGGGCCATGTCCCGCACGGGCCAGCTACGGTCACAGGCCAGCTCCTCGGCCAGCGCCGGGTTCAAGGCTGGGTGCTGAACCAGTTCCAGCCGCACGCTCGCGAAAGGCGAGTGAGCCAGCTTCGTCAGCACCCGCGGTCCCAGTCTGGGGCGGCGCAGGATGGCGGCGTGGAGGGTGACATGGCGGGTGTCGAGCAGGGCGTTGAGGACCTCCTCGGGCAGGTGGGGATGGCAGGCCAGCGCGAGCTTGAGGTCATGGTCAGGGCCGGTGACGATCGCATCCAGCAGCGGCGCGTGCCAGCGGGGTTGCGACAGCAAGGCCAGGCGCACATCCTCTCGGACGTCCTCCAGCAGCGTCAGCAAGACCGAGACCGGTGTGTCGGGGTGCCGCGCCACGCCGGCCCGGATCTTCGCATCGGGGTCCAGCGCCAGATGGGTCAGCACCTTGCGGTCGACCCGAGGCGATTGCAGGATGGCGGCCTTGATGGTCGGGCCAGGGCGACGCTCCAGAATGGCCAGCAGGCCATCGGAGGTCATCAGGCGATGGCGCAGGGCCGCTTGCCAGAGCGCCTGATCGCCCAGACCCAGTAACTGGGTGAACAAGGGCGCATCCAGCTTGGGATGACGCAGCAGGGCGGCGGCCACGCCAGGGGTGGCCGCCTGGGCCAGCTGCGCCAGCTGGTGGCGGGTCAGGGCAGGGTTGCGGGCGACGGCTTCACGGGCCGCCGCAGAGCCGGTCAGGGCCTCTGCGATCGTCTCGGGGGCGAGCTTCGGATGGCGCAAGGCCGCGGCACGCACGGATACGTGAGCGGATGCCACGAGGCTTTCGAGCAGGGCCGGAGGGGTCAGTGGGTGACAGGCCACCGCCTCCTGGACCCGCTGCCGCCCGGTGTTGGCCAGCACGCTGAGCAGCGATGGGGTCATCTGCGGGTGGGCGGCCACCGCGATCTGAGCCTCTTCGTGGGCGGTGCGGGCCAGCAATTCCAGCACGTGGCGGGTGGCTTTCGGGTTGAGCGCCACGGCCACCTGGATCTCGATGTCCTGCGACTGGACCAGCTTGAACCACGTGGCCTCATCCACCAGCGGACTCATGGCCAGCTGCAGGCGTTCCTCGCGGGACAGGGGCCGTGCTGCCGGCAGCCAGACCGGCGTCAGCGGCGCGGGCTGGTGCCGGACCGGCTGGTAGCTGTCATAGCCCAGGCGGGCCGTCTGAGTCGGGTTTTTCTGTGCGTGTGTCATCGGTTTTCCCCGCTGCTTGATCATGTCTTCGCCTAAGGTTCGTCATAAATGACGTTAAGGTCTTGTTAAACAGATGCCTGACGTCAAGGAGCCGTCAGGGCGGCAATTCCCCGAAGTGGTCTGTTTTGACTGGATTCGGGCCCCTGGCAGTGGTACGCTGCCGACATCGCCGACGAGCCATTTCGGCGATCGCCTCCCTATCCCCGATGCTCTTGAAAGGCGGATGCCCTTGACCCTGCGCAATCTGCGGGACGCTCGCCTCGTGCTGGCCTCCGCCTCCCCGCGTCGCGCCACGCTGCTGGGCCAGCTCGGCCTCACGCCGCTGGTCGATCCGAGCCGGAACCCGGAGCATGTGCCACCCGGCATCACGCCCGAAGACCTGGTGACGAGGCTGGCCTCCGACAAGGCCCGAGAGGTGATGGTTCGTCATCCCGGCGCGGACCTGGTCCTCGGGGCCGACACCGTGGTGGTCCTGGACGGGCAGATTCTGGGCAAACCCTGCGACGCGGCGGATGCCGGCCGCATGCTGACGGCGCTGGCGGGGCGCTGGCATGCCGTCTACACGGGCATCGCCCTGTTTGCCGTGCCCAGCGGGCAGTCGGTCGTCGCCCACGTGCAGAGCGAGGTGTTCATGCGACCGCTCGCGCCGGAAGAGATCAGCGCCTACATTGCGACCGGGGAACCGCTCGACAAGGCGGGCGCCTATGCCATTCAGGGACTGGGCGGGGTCTTCGTGAGGGAGATTCGCGGGGATTATCAGAACATCGTCGGCTTGCCGCTGGCCCGCCTCGACGCGGCCTGGCGGGAGCTCGGCTGGCGGCTGTTGTGAGCCGCGCGCAGGCCGGCGGGTCGGCCCGGGCGATCGCCCGAAACGGGCGCTGGGCCTCCGGGCTCGCTCCCCGTGAGCGCCTGGCCACTCGCGGGGCGGCCTCGCTCAGCGAGGCGGAGTTGCTGGCCCTGTTGCTCGGGACGGGCGATGCCCGCCACAGTGCCCTGCAACTCGCGGAGATGCTGTTGTCGCGCTATCAGGATGCCGGCGACCCGTCCGGTCTGACGGGGCTGTTGCGCGCCGCTGCCGGCGAGCGCTTGTCCGTGCGGGGCATCGGACCGGTCAAGCAGGCCAGACTGGCCGCCGTCCAGGAAATGGGCCGCCGCCTGCGCGCCAGCAGCCTGCAGCCCCCGTCGCGCATCGACTCCCCCGAGGCCAGCTGGCGGCACCTGGCGCCTCGCCTGGAAGGCCTGGACCGCGAACATTTCGGCGTGCTCTCGCTGAATCGCAAGCATGCGCCGCTTGGCTTCGACGTGGTGGCGATCGGTTCACTGGAGGCGGTGCTCGTGCATCCGCGGGAGGTGTTTCGCGCGGCCATTCGACGCGGGGCGGCGGCGATCGTGCTGGCCCACAACCACCCTTCCGGCGACCCGACCCCCAGCCCGGAGGACCATGCCTTGACCCGCCGCCTGTTAGGGGCCTCCGATTGGCTGGGCATCGAGGTGCTGGACCATCTGGTGATCGGCGCCGGAGGCTTCGTCAGCTTGCGGGAAACCAGCGATGCCTGGCGGCGCACGCGAACCCCCGTCGGGGCACCTGGGTGAGGGCCGCGGTGTCTCTGGCTCTGTCCGGCCGGCCGCGGGCCCTGGAGCTGACAAGCGTGGCCTGGCTTGAAGTTGGACGGAACGGGGCGTTGGTATCATAATACGCTCGCGCCGGGTGCCTCTTGAAAAAAGGCCGTTCGGGGCAACCGATATCACAGCCTGACCGTGGCATTCCCGTCACCATGGCCAGGGCGCGGGTCTCGCGCCAGGCTTTCCCCTTGACCGACACTGGAAGTCTCCAGAAAGCGAGTTCGATCGTGTTCAGCAGCCTTTTGGGCCGTTTCTCCCGTGATATGGGCATCGATCTGGGCACCGCCAACACCCTGGTGTTTGTGCGGGGCAAGGGCATCGTGCTGCGTGAACCCTCCGTGGTGGCGATCCAGCAAGGCCAGCGCAACCTGGCCCTGGCCGTGGGCGAGGAAGCCAAGCAGATGCTGGGGCGCACGCCGGGCAACATCGTGGCGATCCGGCCCCTGATGGATGGTGTGATCGCGGACTTCGAAGTGGCCGAAACCATGCTGAAGCACTTCATCGCCAAGGTGCATGAACGTCAGGGCGGCTTCCGGCCGCGCATGGTGATCGGCATTCCTTCCGGCGTGACCGGCGTCGAACGGCGGGCCGTCATGGACGCGGCCTTGCAGGCCGGCGCGCGCGAGGTGTTCCTGATCGAAGAGCCGATGGCCGCGGCGATCGGGGCGGGCTTGCCCGTTTCCGAGCCGATGGGTTCGATGATCGTGGACATCGGCGGAGGAACCACCGAAGTGGCGGTCATCTCGCTGGGCGGGATCGTGGTGGCCAAGTCGGTCCGCATTGCGGGAGATGAGCTGTCCGAGGCCGTGTCGCAATACATGAAGAAGGTTCACAACCTCAGCATCGGAGAGCGCACGGCCGAAGAGATCAAGATTCGCCTCGGGTCAGCCTATCCCCTGCGCGAGGAACTCAAGATGGAAGTGCGCGGCCTCAATCAGGTGTCGGGCTTGCCGCGCACCGTCACGATCACCTCCAACGAGATCCGTGAGGCCCTGCTGGAACCGGTCAACACCATCGTGGAAGCGGTGCGCGACACGCTGGAGAAGTGCCCCCCGGAACTGGCGGCCGACATCATCGACCGAGGCATCGTGCTGGCCGGTGGCGGGGCGCTGTTGCAGGGCCTGGATGAAATGATCAGCCACGAGACCGAGGTGCCTGTTCACATCGCCGATGACCCCCTGTCCTGCGTGGTGCTCGGCACGGGCAAGGTGCTGGAAGACTTCGAGACGCTCAAGCGGGTTCTTGGCACCGGCGTGGAGCAATGACGTTCGCCCCATGCCGAGCGTAAGGCGACGAAAGTTTCCCCTTCGTGAAGTGCTGTTTGTGGCCGCCCTGCTGGGGGCGGCCCTTGCCGTGGGTTGGTTCTCCGGGCGCACCATGGTGCTGCACGAGGTCATGGCCCCGTTTCTCGCCCTGATCGAGCGCGTCACGGGGGCGACTCACCAGACCATCGATCGGGTCAAGGACCTGCGTTCGCTCGAAGCCGACAAGGCCCGCCTGGAAGCCCGTGTGGTGGAACTGGAAGCCTTGCTGCAAGCCCGCACGGAACAGGGTCTGGAAAATGCCCGGCTGCACGATCTGTTGAAACTCAGGTTGCCGACCGGCGTGGCCCCTGTGGTGGCTCGGGTGGTCGGACGCAATCCGGACAACTGGCATCAGCGCCTGGTGCTCGACCTGGGTCAACTGCAGGGAGTGCAGCTCAACTCGGTGGTGCTGACGCGCCAGGGCCTGGTCGGCCGGATCGTGACGGTGTCTTCGTCGACCGCCATGGTCGCGCTCGTGACGGACCCCTCCAGCGCGGTCTCCGTCATCAACACGCGCAACCGCTACGCCGGCATCATGCAGGGACAGGGCGACGCTTGGCCGGCCCTGCGTTACCTGGAACGCCCGGAAAAGTGGCGCATCGGGGACGTGTTGATCACCAGTGGCTATGGGGGGGCCTTCCCCAAAGGCCTGCCGGTCGGTCGCATCGTGCAGTTGCAGGCGGAAAAGAATGCCCCGGGTACCACGGTGCAGGCGATGCTGTTTCCTGAATTGCGGGTCATCACCGCCGTCGACCTGGGCAAGCTCGAAGAGGTGCTCGTCATGCCGCCCGGGCTGTCGGCGATGCCGGAACCCCCACGGCCGACGCCGTCGCCCACGCCCAAGCCCAGTCCGACCAGCTCGGCGGCGCCCTAGGTGGCCCCCGTGACCTTGGAGCGTGCCCTCTGGTTGATGTTGCCCTTCGCGCTGATCTGGCAGTCCAGTGAACTGGCGGTGTTGCCCTACTTTCAGTGGCGGCTCGATCCGGTGCTGGCGCTGGTCGTGCTGACCAGCATGTTACGGGGCCCTCGCATCGGAGCCTGGTTGGGCGTGCTGGCGGGGGGCTGCCAGGACCTGCTGGTGGGGGCCGGGCTGCTGTATGCCGTCACCAAGGGGCTGGCCGGTTTTGTCGTGGGCATGGTGCAGCCCCACATCTATCGTCTGGACTTGCTCAGCCTGGTGATGGTGGGGGTGCTGGCGACCCTGGGCGAGGGGCTGCTGATCGCGCTGTACCTGTTCGCTCAGGGGCGCATGGCCGTGTGGGACCACTTTGCGTCCTTGTCGATGCCTGTGGGGCTTGCCAATGCGGCCCTGGTGATGCTGTTTTATCTGGTGCTGTCTCGCTTTCCCAGCCAGGAAGCCCGCGAAGGTTGACGCCCGTGTTGCCCATCCCCATCGCTCCTGTCGGCGCTCACGCCCATGGATGATCGCGAAGAACGAGGATTCAAGGCGGTCTGCTTCATGGGCGTGGCCTTGGTGATGGGATCGGTGTTGCTGGGCCGCCTGGCCCAGTTGCAGATCTATGAAGGTGGCCGTTTTCTCAAGCTGGCCGAAGGCAATCGCCTGCGCATCATCCCGCAGCTGGCGCCGCGCGGCGTGATTCGTGATCGTCACGGGCGCATCCTGGCCAGCAACCGGCTGAGTTACAGCCTGGCCCTGTACCCGATCAAGATGAAGCGGGCCCAGGTGGGCGAGGTGATCGACCGCCTGCAGGCCCTGCTGGGCGTCGATGGTGCCGAGATCCGCCGTCGCGTCGAGCGCTTCGGCTACCAGAGTTCTCATCCCATCAAGCTGATCCCTGACATCGACCAGCGCATCATCGCGCGCATCGCTGAACATCAGGGGGATCTGCCCGGCGTGTCGATCGAGCCGGATACGGTTCGCTTCTATCCCAAGGGTCGCCTGGGCGCTCACGTGCTGGGCTACGTGGGGGAGGTCACGGAGTACGAACTGGGCCGCTTTCCGGAGCGGGGCATGCGCACGGGGGACATCATCGGCAAGAGTGGCATCGAGCGCACGCAGGACGCCTGGTTGCGGGGGCAAAACGGCTTTCAGCGGGTCGAGGTCGATTCGCGTGGGCGTTTGGTCCAGATGATGGGCGTCATTCCGGCCATTCCTGGCAAGGACCTGAAACTGTTCCTCGATGCCGACCTGCAGCTGGTCGCCGAACAAGCCTTGGATGAGGCCAAGCTGACGGGCGCGGTGGTCGCGATGAATCCGCAGAACGGCGAACTGCTGGCGCTGGCCAGTCGCCCCGTGTTCGAGCCCAACGTCTTCAGTCGGCGCGTCAAGGCCAAGGAATGGCAGGCGTTGCAGCGGATGAATTTCCCCTTCGTCAACCGGGCGCTTTCGGCCTATCCGCCGGGCTCGATCTTCAAGATTCCGATGGCGCTGGCCGCGCTGGAGTCCGGTCGTTGCAGCCCGGGGCGCACCTTCAACTCGACGGGCTCTCTGCGCGTGGGCAACCGTATCTTTCACGACTGGAAGGCTGAGGGCTTCGGCTCGGTCAACCTGACGCAATCGTTGCAATGGTCGATTGACACGGTCTACTACCAGCTCGGGGTCGAGATGGGTGGGGCGGTCATGGCGCGCTACGCCCGCGAAGCTGGCCTGGGCGACTACACCGGGGTGGCGCTGGGCGGCGAGAGCCGCGGTCTGATCCCTGATCCCGAATGGAAACAGCGCGAGTTCAAGGACAAGTGGTGGCCTGGCGACTCCGCCAACATGTCGATCGGACAGGGGGCGGTGAGCGTCACGCCCCTGCAGGCGGCGGTGATGGTCAGTAGCATCGCGACGGGCGGCAAGGTGGCGGTTCCGCGCCTGGTCGACGACGGCTCCGCGCCGCAGTTTCGCCTGCAAAGCAAGTGGCGTCCGAGCAGCTTGAAGGTGGTCCGGCAAGGCATCCGCGCCGTCGTGGCTTCTGGCACGGGAGTGGCGGCGGACGTGCCGGGCAAGGGCATTTCCGGCAAGACCGGCTCCGCTGAGAGCGGCAAGCCCAAAACCCATGCGTGGTTCGTCTGTTACGGTCCAGATACCCATCCCAGCATCGCCGTGGTGGCCTTTGCCGAGGCCGCCGGCCACGGGGGGGAGATCGCCGCGCCCGTCGCGCGCAAGGTGCTGGATCGCTACTTCGGGCTGAAGGATGGCAAGATCCGGCGAGCTGACCTCTCGGATTGAACCTGTCGCCGGGGGGCGCTGGCCCACCCTTGCCTGGCTTCTTGGAGGCCGCCATCAGGCCTTGCGTGAGGCTCGTATCGGAGGCGATCCGTGGCGCGTTTGGGGCAAACGCTTTAGAATGATGGGGTCGCGGGCCGCCCTGGCTCGCGCTGTCGCGTGGTTCAACGAGGTTGTCCGTGCCTGTTTCATTGTCCCGTCAGTTCGATTGCGGTGGTCATGTCTGAACTTCTCATCAAGGGCAGTCCGCGGGGGGTGACCCTGACACTGCCGGACGGAGACGATTGGGGCGCCGTCTGCGACACCTTCGAGACGCACCTGCAGGCGGCGCAAAGTTTCCTGACGGGGACGCGTGTCAGTCTCGATCTGGGCAAGCAAGCACCTTCGGCGGAAGCGCTGGGGGAACTCCGGGCGCACCTGGCCCAGCGTTTCTCGGTCGACGTGGTCGCGCTGGTCGGTGATACGCCTGAACTCGAAAAGCTGGCTGAGGAAGCGACCCTGGCGCTGCTGGCACCGGAGTCATCCTCGGCGCGGGCCGGAGACGACGGGAGCGCGCCTGACCTTGGCGCCTTCATTCCCAACAACGCGCATTACATGCGGCAGACCATTCGCAGTGGCCAATCCATCCGCCATTTCGGTACGATCGTGATCTGCGGGGACGTCAACCCGGGCGCGGAAGTCATCGCCACGGGCGACATCATCGTTTTCGGAACCCTGCGCGGGGTGGCGCATGCCGGGGCGACCGGCGATGCGGGCACTCAGGTGGTGGCCATCAACCTCCGGCCCACCCAGATCCGGATCGCCGGTCACATCGCGCGCAGCCCGGACTCGGCTGCGCCGCCGTTGTCGAAATATCCCGAAGTGGCTCGGATCCAGGATGGTGAGATTCACATCTTGCCCCTGCGCGACACGATCTGAATCCACCCCTCGAAAGAACCCTGTCCCAGATGGAGGCACAACCCACCATGTCCGAGGAAACCCAGACCCAGGCGCCCGGCCGCGTCATTGTCGTCACGTCCGGCAAGGGCGGAGTCGGCAAAACGACCACCACCGCCAACATCGGCATGGCGCTTGCCTGGATGGGCGAAAAGGTCGCCCTGGTTGACGCGGACATCGGCCTGCGCAACCTTGATCTGGTGTTGGGTCTCGAGAACCGGATCGTCTATAACGTCGTGGATGTGGTCGAGGGCCGCGCCAAGCTCAAGCAGGCCATGATCAAGGACAAGCGCACGCCCAATCTGGCCTTTCTCCCGGCGGCCCAGACCCGCGACAAGAGCGCGGTGACGCCGGAGCAGATGCTGGTGATCGTCGATGAACTCAAGACCGAGTACACCTACATCCTGATCGACTGCCCGGCCGGCATCGAACAGGGCTTCAAGAACGCCATCGCCGGGGCGCAGGAATCGATCGTGGTGACCAACCCGGAGGTGTCATCGGTTCGGGACGCCGACCGCGTGATCGGCATGCTCGAAGCCGCTTCGATTACCAACAATCGTCTCATCGTGAATCGCTTGCGCCCTCAGATGGTCAAGACCGGCGACATGATGAGCGTGGATGACGTGCTCGACATCTTGGGCTCCAGCGTCAAGTTGCTCGGCGTGGTGCCCGATGACGAGTCGATCATCACCTCGACCAATCGGGGCGAACCGGCCGTGCTCAAGAACAACTCGCGCGCGGCTCAGGCCTATCTGAACATCTCCCGTCGCCTGCGTGGAGAAGAGGTGCCCTTCTTGAATCTCGAAGCCGGAAACGGCCTGATGGACAAGTTGAAGAAGCTATTCACTTAGCGCAAGCTCGTCTGGGGTTGGGGTAAGGCGGTTCAGGGAGAGACACCATGGGGTTGGGTACCTTCATCGGACGGTTGATGGGACGCCAGGAGGCGCAGACCAGCAAGCACACGGCCAAGGATCGCCTGCGCCTGGTCTTGATGCACGACCGCACCGACATTCCCGCCACCATGATGGAGGCGATCCGGGCCGAGTTGATGCTGGTGTTGACCAAGTACGTCGAGATCGACAATGACGCCATGGAGATGCAGCTGGAGCGGGAGCCAGGGGCCATCGGCCTGGTGATGAACATTCCCATCCGTCGCGTGAAGACCGAGGCCGAGGCGGCCGACGCGCTGGCCACGATGCACGCGGTGCAGACGGGGGCGCCCCTGCCGGCCCCCGAGCCGGAGCCGAACGTGGACAGCGAGGAGGCCTGGCCTGCCGCCGGGGCGTCCGATCCGGATGCCTCCTCCGAGGAGACCGCCCCCACGGAGACACTCAGCACGCCGGAGGACGCGGACCTCGAGCCGCTTGATGGCGAGGCGTCGCCGCTGCCTCAGCCGGTCGCGGCCGGGGCGATCGCCACCGAACCGGTGTCCGCCAAGGCCGTGGCGAGCGTCCCGGTGCGCGTGCTCAACAACCTGAAAGGCAGCGACATCAGCGTGCTGTCCGGTCGGCTCGAGGCCGAGGACGACGATGAGCGGACGGAGGATGCGTCGCGCCTGCCTGTGCGGGACGCCTGGTATTCCGGCGAGGATTTGCTCAGTCCCGTGCTGACGGAGCGCGCCGAGCCAAACGACTGACGTGGCGGCGTCTTCAAGCAAAGGGGCGGCGGTTTGGCCAATGCGCTGAGCGACAACCGACAGTGGCGCAGCTTCGACTGGGGGCTGCTGGCGGCGGTGCTGCTGCTGGTCCTGACGGGACTATCGGCCATTTTCAGTGCGACCCACGGCACCCCGGAAGGGCCGGCCGAGGTACAACGCCAGTTCATTTACCTGGTGCCTGCGACCATCGCCATGCTGACGATGCTGCTGTACGACTATGGCTGGCTCTTCAATCTGTCGCGCTGGATTTACTGGGGAAACATCGGCTTGCTGGCAGCCGTCCTGTTCGCCGGCCACAGTGCGCTGGGGGCGCAGCGCTGGATCAACCTCGGGTTCATGACCATCCAGCCCTCGGAATTTGCCAAGCTGGCGCTGATCATCACGCTGGCCAAATTGCTTTCGATGCGCTCGGCCAAGGATCCCCGGGTGTTGTGGGCGGTGGCCCTGCACGTGCTGATTCCCTTTGCGCTGATTTTCAAGCAGCCTGACCTCGGCACCTCGCTGGTGTTCTGTGCCATCACGCTCGGCATGCTGTTCTGGTCGGGGCTACCCGGGGCGATGATGTTCGTCCTGCTGTCGCCGCTGCTGAGCGTCTCGCTCAGCCTGATCGGTTGGCCGCTCTGGGTCGCCTATCTGGTGGGTCTGGTCATCTGGTTATGGCGTCAGCCGCGCGTTCACGTGGCCTGGAAAGGGGCGCTGGTGGTCGTCAACACCCTCGCCGCCTTTGCCATACCGCTGCTCTGGGGCTTGCTCAAACCCTACCAGCGGCAACGCTTGGTGGTCTTCATGAATCCCGAGGCCGACCCGCTGGGCAGCGGCTATCACATCATTCAGTCGAAGGTGGCGATCGGGTCGGGCGGGCTGGCCGGCAAGGGTTACATGGAGGGCACGCAAACCCAGCTGCACTTCATCCCGGAACAGCACACCGACTTCATCTTCTCCGTGGTGGGCGAGGAATTCGGCTTCCTCGGCGGCGTGGTGCTGGTTTCGATCTTCTTGCTGCTGGTCTGGCGCGGCGTGATGATCGCCATGCGGGCCAAAGACACCTATGGCAGCCTGATGGCGATCGGCATCGTCTCGATGTTCCTGTTCCACTTCTTCGTCAACATCGGCATGACCATCGGCATCATGCCGGTCACGGGCATTCCGCTGCCCTTCATCAGCGCGGGGGGCACCAGTTTGTTGACCAACGCCGCGGCGATCGGATTGCTGTTATCGGTCAGCATTCGCCGGCGCAAGCTGATCATCACGCCCTGACGGGGGCTGATTGAACGATCAGACCTGGGAGGGCTGGCCACCGGGAGGCTCCGTGGCTTCCGAGCCGGCCTCACGGGGCGACCGCTGGCTGGGGCCGGTCCGGACGTGCTGCGGGCGCTGCGTTACTTGCTCGCCGGCTGGAACAGGCTGCGAATGTGGTTGCGCAGCATTTGCACCAGTTCGGCCGGGTTCTCGGAGTAACTCATGGCCGTGTCGTAGTCGATCACGCCGGCCTGGTAGTAGTTCAGCAGGCTCTGGTTCATGCTCTGCATGCCTTCCAGCAGTCCCTGTTTCTCGACCTCGTAGAGCTTGTCGATCTCGTTTTTCAGGATCGCGTCCTTGGCGGTCGAGGTGCAGATCAAGAAGTCGACGGCCGGCACGCGGCCCGGGCGATCGCAACGCGGCACCAGGCGTTGCGACAGCACCCCCTTGAGCGCGTTGGCGAGCTGGATGCGAATCGGCCCCTGCTCGTGGGGCGGAAACACGTTGATCACGCGGTAGACGGTCTGCACCGCATCGTTGGTGTGGAGGGTGGAGAAGACCATGTGACCGGTCTCGGCCGCCTTGAGGGCCAGTTCGATCGTTTCGCGGTCGCGCAGTTCCCCGATCAGGATCACATTGGGCGCCTGGCGCAGGGCCGACTTGATTGCCGCGGTGAACGAGTGGGTGTCTTCGCCGACCTCGCGTTGCGAGACCACGCAGCGCTTGTGGCTGTGCTTGACCTCGATCGGGTCCTCGATCGTCACGAGATGCCCTGCTTTGGTGGTGTTGTAGAGGTCGATCAGGGCTGCCAGCGTGGTGGTCTTGCCGCTGCCGGTGGGCCCGGTGACCAGAAACAGGCCCTGACGCTCGAAGATGACGTTCTTGACCGCTGGCGGGAGTCCCAGCGCCTCGACGCTGCGAATGTTGGGGAGAATCACGCGGATGACCGCGGCCATCTGATGATCGTTGTGAAACAGGTTGACGCGGAAGCGTCCGAGCCCCGGCACCTCGAACGAGGTGTCGATCTCCAGGCGTTCTTCGAACAGCCGCTGTTTGGCCTCCGGCAGGACGCTGTACAAGAGTTTTTCCACCCCTTCCGGGGGCAGCGGCGGACAGCCCGGCATGGGCACCACGGCGCCGTTGACGACGAACATGGGCGGCAGGTTGGCCTTGATGTGGATGTCGGCGGCCCCCATGGCGATTGCCTCGCGCATGACGGCGGTCAGCGGGGAGCGGTTGATTTGCTCTTGCAGTTCACTGGCGTTGCCCATCGTGTGACCTCGCTTCTAGTGGGCCGCCAGGGCCGGGGTGGGGAGGGCGCCCCTGGCCTGCTCGCGGGCCAGTTCCGCTGCGTGGGCGCCTTCCAAGACTTCGCTGGGCACCTGACCGTCCTTCAACACGGCGAGCAGGCCAGGCAGGTCGAGGGACTCGATCGCCTCGGCCACGCGGGTGCCGGACACGTTGCGCACGGTGGTGGTGATCACGAGCTGGCCGTGGGCCACGAGGGCATGCACCAGCATCGAGGCACAGACCACGGACTTGCCCGTGGCGGCGTTGTTGAATTCCACGTAGTCCCCGCGGTAGCTGGTGCGGCAGGCCGGACATTCGTGTTCGGCCTCCGGATTCAGCCTGACCGCATAAATGGTGCGGTTCGCCTTCAGGGTGTTCATCACCTGGCCGTGCACGCTTTCGAGGATGCCGCGCTGCTCTTCCGTGTTCGACCCGGCCTTGCCCTGCGCGCGGATGGCTTGCTGCAACAGGTCCGCCAGCAATGGAACCTCGTTCAAAAAGCGGCTGAAGTGTTCCACGCGGCGATCCTTCCTGGGGCTGAGCGTCCGGGACAGAGCTTCCTGTACCCCTGGAAGAAGGCCGCTTAACCCCAAACTCAGGGCTAAAACGGCTCACCGAGCGGGTGGTTTCGCGGGCGGCAGCCTGAATGTGATACCATGCGAGGGTTCTTGTGTTGTCGAGGAGGTTCGCGCGGCCCCCCCTGTGTCCCTGGCCGCCCCTATGCAACCCGTTCCCCTAGATCCTAGCCAGGCCATCGACCTCGGCACCGTTGCGTTCAATCTGACTGTCGTGTTGCTGTTGGTCGCGGCCAACGGCTTTTTCGTGGCGGCCGAGTTCTCGCTCGTCAGCGTGCGCCAGACGCGCGTCGACCAGCTGGTGGAGCAGGGCCATCGCATCGCGCCCTACATCCAGCGCGCCAAGGCCGACCCCAACCGCTACCTGTCCGCCTCCCAGATTGGCATCACGCTGGCCTCGCTCGCCCTGGGTTGGGTGGCCGAGCCGACCGTGGCGTCGCTGCTGATGGCGCTCATGCACAAGCTGGGCCTGGTAGGGGCCTTGAGCCTCGCGCTGCTTCATTCGGTGGCGCTCGTGACCACCTTCGTGATCATCACCTACATGCACATCGTGCTGGGGGAGTTCATTCCCAAGGCGATGGCGCTGCAACGAACGGAGCCGACCGTGCTGGCAACGACCTTGCCGCTGGAAGTGCTGGCCACCCTGTTCACGCCTTTCATCCACGTCTTGAACCGCAGTGGCCAGTGGATGCTCGACCGGATGGGCATCCAGGCGGCGCCTCACCACCACCTGGTCTACACCGAAGACGAGCTCAAGCGCATCGTGAGTGCCTCGCACGAGGTTGGCATTCTCGAGGCGCAGGAGCAGGAGATGCTCCACAAGGTCTTCGCGTTCTCTGACCGGCGCGTGCGGGAGTTGATGGTGCCCCGTCCCGACATGATCACGCTGCCCGTCACGGCGAGCTGGGCCGACGTCGTGAAACTGGTCTGCGCGGAGCAGCACACGCGCATCCCCGTGTACGAAGAGACGATCGACAACATTCTGGGCGTGTTGCACACCAAGGACCTGTTTCCCTTCATGGGGGAGGTCAAGGATACCGCCAGCTTTCATCTGCGGGAGTTACTGCGGACAGTGCCGTTCGTACCGGAGAGCAAGCCGGTCGACGACCTGATGACGGAGATGAAAAAGAGCCGGACCCAGATGGCCATCGTGATGGACGAGTTCGGAGGGACGGCTGGCCTGATCTCGCTGGAGGACCTGCTGGAGGAACTGGTGGGGGAAATCGAGGACGAGTTCGACGAACCCGAGCACGAGGTGATCCATCTGGGGGGCGGGGGGTACAGCCTGGATGGAAAAATGCGCATCGCGGATTTCAACGAGCGGTTCGGAACGGAATTGCCGACCCTCGATTACGACACCATGGCCGGCCTCGTCTTTGGCATGCTGGGTCGAGAGCCCGCCGTCGGCGATCTGATCGCAGTGGAGCGCGCGCACTTCATGGTCGAAACGATGGAAGGCCATCGCATCACGCGCCTGAAGCTGGAGTTGAAGGCGTCCGAGGAAACCCCGCCGCCCGAGGAGGCCGTGCCGCCGGGCGAGCCCTGAGCGAGATCACGGCGCTGCTCGGGCACGCGCCGTTGCCGGGATCGCCTCAGTGGGGCGCGTGAGCGGGATTTGTTTGGTCTTTATTAAAGCCCTGTTTGCATTCCATCAAGGGAGGCAACGGGGCCAATGTGTGCCAAGATAGCTCTACCAGACCCCCCGGCCGCCAGGACCGTGAGCGTCCCCGCGGCGCTGGCCGACGGCCTTTGCCCCCCCAGGAGAGCCCCCGTGACGTCAGTCTCCAATCAACCCACCAGGACGCACGCGAAGCCCACCATTGGCCAGGGACCCCAGACCAAGGCCGACCAGTTCCTGGCCAAGGCCATGAGCTTTGTGGGCCAGCCCTATCGCTGGGGCGGCGGTCATGGTCCCGGCACCTTCAGCAAGCCTGGCCCGGTCGACTGTTCCGGCCTCGTCTCCCAGGCCGCCCGCATGGCGGGACTCAATCTCGACGGCACGGCGGCCAGCCAGCAACGCATGGGCAAGCCGGTCGCGATGAAGGACCTGCAGCCGGGCGACCTGGTCTTTAGGGGTCAGCCGGCCCACCATGTGGGAATCTATATCGGCGACGGCAAGGTGCTGCACGCCCCTAAAACCGGTGACAACGTCAAGGTCAGCTCGCTGGACGGTTGGACTTCGGCCCGACGCGTTTTCGACCAAGCCGGGCAACCGGTGGACACGCGTGGCGTGCCCGCTCACGGGCCGGCGGACCCGGGGCAGGCGGCCGGGCCAGGCGCCACGGCTGCGCCGGCTCTGCCGCGCGAACAGCTCAATCTGGCCGGCAATGGGCGCCCCAGCGCCTTTCAGCTGCCGTTGATGCAGAGCGAGGAGGAACGCGAGGAGTTGGCCCAAGCGCGCGCTGCGGGCGCGGGTGGTGGCATCCCGGCTGCGGCACCTGCCGCCGGTGGGGGGGGGCACGCGGGCGGCGGTCGTGGTGCTGCGGCTGCGGGGGGCCACTCCGGCCTGGCTACAGTCAATTCGACCGATGCTGGCAACTTCGAAGGCCTGCTGCAGAAGCTGGAAGCGGCTGGCGTCTCCCGGGAATACCTCCAGCAACTCTCCGAGCAATACGGGGTGCCGCTCAAGATGATCCTGGCGGTGATCCAGCAGGAGTCCGGCGGCAATCCGAGCGCCCGCAGTGGCGCCGGCGCCCAGGGACTCATGCAACTGATGCCCGACACGGCGCGCGGGCTGGGCGTCGCCAATGCGATGGACCCCAAGCAGAACGTCGAGGGCGGGGTGAAGTACCTGTCTCAGATGCTGAAGATGTTCGATGGGGATACCACCAAGGCCCTGGCGGCTTACAACGCGGGTCCGGGCAACGTGCAACGGCACGGGGGCGTGCCGCCCTTTGCGGAAACCCGCAACTATGTTCGTCACATCACCGCCATGATGGGGAATGCAGGAGATACGGCTCAGGCATAACCCATCCGGCGGAGGCCCCATGCGCATCCTGGTCTGCAACGACGACGGCATTCGGGCCCCGGGCATCGGGGCCCTGGCTGCTGCGCTGGCTGAGGCCCACGAGGTCTACGTCGTGGCACCGGATCGCGAGCGCAGCGCCACGGGGCATTCGCTGACCTTGCACCGTCCCTTGCGGGCTGAACCCGGGCCGGAACTGGGGCGTGCCCGCCAGACCTGGGCCGTCAGCGGAACCCCGTCCGATTGCGTGAAGCTGGCCCTGGGGGCCTTGCTGCCGGAGCGTCCCGACCTCGTCTGCTCGGGCATCAACCGAGGCCCGAATCTGGGCACGGACGTGCTGTACTCCGGGACCGTCTCGGCCGCCCTGGAAGGGGTCATCAATGGCGTGCCGGCGCTGGCGTTCTCGCTGGCCAGCTTCAGCGATCAGGGTTACGAGCAAGGGGCCGCGTTTGCGCGGTCGCTGGTCGACCAGCTGACGAACCGCAGCCTGCCCCCCAAATTTCTGCTCAACGTGAATTTCCCGGCACTGCAGCCCCAACCCTACCAGGGCGTGCGCATCACGCGCCTGGGGGTGCGCAAGTATCAGGACAGCTTCGAGCATCGGACCGACCCGCGGGGTCGCACCTTCTACTGGCTGACCGGTGAAGCGGGCGAAGAAGGGGAGGCGGGGGATTCGGACGTGATGGCGGTGCGGGACAACTTCGTGTCCATCACGCCGATTCAATATGATATGACCCACGACGCGGGGCTGAGCGACCTGCGCGCTTGGGGGCTCGGGCTCGCGGCGACGCCGCGCTGAGCCACGCGCTCTGACCGGGTGCGCGACCCGTCGCGGGCTCGACAACGTCCGCCCGTGACGCAGGTCTGCGAGGCGCGTCGCCGAGTTGACCCTTCTTCCAGGAACCGTACACTGGAGACCTGTCTGGCTGGTCGTGAGGTGTCTGTCGTGTTCGCTTGGCTTCGTCCGTTCCTGCTGGTCCTGATGCTGCTGGGCTGTTTGGCCGGCCCGGCCGCGGCGGACACGCTCGATGACATTCGCCGGCGTGGGGAATTGAGCTGGGGCACCGATCTGGAGGGGGGCGCGCCTTACTGCGTATCGGATCCGAAAGCGCCTGATGGCGTGGGGGGCTTCGAGACCGAGATCGGGCGGGCGATCGCCCGCGAACTGGGCGTCAAGGGCAAGGTCGTTCACAACGCCTGGGACGGCTTGATCCCCGCACTCGGGCGCAAGAACTTCGACATGGCCTTCAACGGGCTGGAAGTCACGCCCGACCGCCTGCAGAAGGTGATTTTTTCCCGCCCCTACTACGTCTACACGCAGCAAATCGTGGTGCGCAAGGGCACCCGTGGCATCCAGGGGCTGCGGGACCTCAAGGGCAAGCGGGTCGGTACCCTGGGCTCGACCGTGGCGGAGCGGCTGCTCAAACACATGGGCGGCGTGGACATCAAAATTTATCCCAGCAGCGTGCAGCCCTTCGACGACCTGTTGCTGGGCCGGCTCGACGCCGTCTTGCAGGACCTCCCGATCGCCGTGGTGTATGGCAAGCGGGAGGGCCTGGCCTTCGCGGGGCAACCCTTTGGCGAGGGGCTGTACGCGATGGCCTTTCGCCGCGAGGACCAGCGCCTCAAGCAGGCCGTCGATGCGGCGATCGGGCGCCTGATCGCGAACGGTGAGCTCAAGCGCATCCTGAGCCGCTACGAACTCTGGAACGAGGCCCAGACCAAGCTGTCGGCGCCCTTCGACCAGATCGTGGCAGACAGCGCCGCGGTTCCGGTGCCGAGCAACCGCACCTTCTGGCAGCAACTCCGCGATGCCGGTCCCCTGCTCGCGCGGGGGACGGCCATGACCATCACCGTCTCGGTGCTGGGGATGGCCATGGCGATGCTGCTCGGGATCAGCCTGGCCTTGCTGCGGGTCTATGGCCACCGCGCGCTGTCCTGGCTGGCCGCCGCTTACGTGGAGATCTTCCGCGGCACGCCCTTGCTGATCCAGCTGTTCCTGATTTACTACGGGCTGCCGAATCTGGGCATCCAGCTCGATGCCTTCGTGGCCGCCGTGGTGGGGCTCGGCCTGAATTATGCGGCCTACGAGGCGGAGAACTATCGCGCCGGGCTGCTCGCGGTGCCGCGGGGCCAGGTGGAGGCGGCCATGGCGCTGGGCATGAGCCGCTACCAGATGTTACGCGAGGTGGTCGTGCCGCAGGCCATCCGGATCGTGATTCCTCCCGTCACCAATGACTTCATCGCGCTGTTCAAGGACAGCTCCGTCGTCAGCGTGATCACCATGGTCGAACTGACCAAGGCCTACGGCATGATCGCCTCCGAGACCTACAACTACATGGCCTTCGGCCTGGTGACAGCGGCCATCTACTTCTGCTTGAGCTATCCGACCAGCCTGTTCGCGCGCTGGCTGGAGGTGCGGCTGCGCCCGGCCTGAACTCAGCGGCTGCGGCGACCGGCCACGATCTGGGCCTGGGCGTTCAGATGGTCGCGATAGGTTCTGGTGAAGACGTGCGTGCCGTCCCCGCGCGCCACGAAATACAGCATGTCGGTGCGCAGCGGCTGGACAGCTGCCCGGATGCTGGCCAGGCCCGGGTTGGCAATGGGCCCCGGCGGAAGCCCGGGGTACTTGTAGGTGTTATAGGGCGAGTCGATCGCCACGTCCTTGAAGCTCAGGCCGCGATCGCCCTGGTGCCAGCCCAGCGCGTATTCCACGGTGGGGTCCGAGCCGAAAGGCATGCGACTGGTGAGCCGGTTGTAGAAGACGCCGCTGATGGTCGGCCGCTCGTCAGGGTGCACGGCCTCCTTCTCGACGATCGAGGCCATCACCAGACGCTGGTAGACGTCCAGCGGTGCCCCCTCGGCCTGCAGGGCCGGCAAGGCGACTTGCGCGAAGCGACTCAGCATGAGACGCAGCAGCGACTCGGCCGCGTCGGGGCCGGGCGTGATCACGTAGGTGTCGGGAAACAGGAAGCCTTCCAGGGACGCGCCCGGCGGCAAGGCCGGCAGCCAGGGGAACTCGGCGCGCTGGGCCTCAGCCGCCGCGGCGAGGTCGGCAAAGCGACGGCCCGTACCCGGCAGGCGTTGCTCCAGTTTGGCGGCCATCTTGCGGATGGTCCAGCCTTCCGGGAAGGTCAGCCGGACCCCCACATCCTGGCCCTCGACCAGCACCTCGACCACGCCACGCGTCCCCATGGCAGGGGCCAGGGCGTACAGCCCCGCCTTGATGTCGCGGTCGCGCCCCTGTTCGCGCAGGTACAGGCGAAAGGCCAGCGCGCTGCGGATCAGGCGGCGGTCAGCCAGTTCCTCGGCCAGACCCGCGACGCCGGCCCCGGGGGCGACCTCGAACAGTTGCTTGCGCGTGGAGGTCGAGACGGGCGACAGGCCGCGCTGATAGGCGGTCCAGCCCACGGCCGACAGGCCGCAGACCAGGAGCGAAACGAGCAAGAACCAGCGCAACACCGGGGACCCTCCAGGGTCCCTATTTTATCAGAACTGGCTTGCCGCGCGACCCGGCTCCGGCGCACCCGGCGCGGCTCTCCCGCCGGGCCCCTGGCGGGCTGACGTTGGCCAGGCATCCGCTATAATGGGCCGTCGCTCACCTGCTGCGAGATTGAACCCCGTGCCCCCTCGTTCACGTTCCATCCCTGTGCGGGCCCGCCTTCGCTATGCCCTCGACCGCCTGCTCGGCCTGGGCTTGGGGGCCCAGGTCGGGGTGCTGGGGCTGTTGATGGCCGCCATCGTGGGGTTGGCCGTTGCGGTCATGGTGAGTCTCGGGATGCGCCCGGACGGGCGGCCGGGCGGCGTGGCCTGGCTGGATGCCCTCTGGATGGCACTGGCCCACCTCTTCGACGGGGGCACCATGGGCAACGACCCACCGCTCTGGCCCTATCGCGCCGTGACCCTGCTGGTGACGGTCGCGGGCCTGTTACTGGTGTCGGCCCTGGTCGGCCTGCTCACCACCGGTCTGTCGGCCCTGGTCGAGGAGTTACGGCGGGGGCGTAGCCTGGTGGTCGAGCAAGACCACACCCTGATTCTGGGCTGGTCGCCGGCGGTGTTCACGATCATTTCCGAGCTGGCGATCGCCAACCGGGGGCGCCAGCGTCCCCGCATCGTGATTCTGGCCGAACGGGACAAGGTCGCCATGGAATGCGACATCAAGGCCAAGGTTCCCAAACTCGGGGACATGCGCGTGATCTGTCGAACGGGGTCTCCGATCGACCCCGACGACCTGGCCATCGTCGCGCCGGAGGCCGCGCGCGCCATCATCATCCTGTCTTCGGAGGCGGCCGATGCCGACACCCAGGTGCTCAAAACCATTCTGGCCCTGGTCCACGCCCCGGACCGGCCGGAGCGTCCCTATCACATCGTGGCCGAGTTGCAGGACCCCAAGAAGCGCGACGTGGCCAAACTGGTGGGGGGCCAGGAACTGGAGGTGATTCTTTCCAGTGAGGTGGTCACGCGCCTGACGGTGCAAACTTGCTTTCAGTCCGGTCTTTCCCTGGTGTACACGGAACTCTTCGACTTCGCCGGCGACGAGATCTACATGGCCGCGGTTCCTGGCGGGCTCGGCCGGACCTACGAGGAAGTCCAGCAAGCGTATGCCCATTGTGCCGTGATCGGCTGGCGCCATCAGGATGGCCGCATCAGCCTGAATCCGCCACCCGACAGTCGGCTGGGCCCCGGGGACGAGATCTTTGCGATTGCCCGCGACCAGGCCAGTCTGGCGCCCTCAGGCCAACCCGTGGTCGATGCGAGCGCCATCGTGAAGGCCCCCCCGGCGCGGGTGGAGAGCACCCGGCGCACCCTGCTGTTGGGTTGGAATCGCCGTGCCCTCGCGATCATTCGCGAGATGGATTACTACGTGGCGGAAGGTTCGGAAATTACCGTGGTCGCGGACCTGCCGGATCCGCCCGAGATCGCCGATCTGCGGCCGCTGCTCCGCCATCAGCGCCTGAGTTACTGGCGGGGCGACACCACCGATTTCACCACGCTCGAAGCCCTCGATATCTGGAACTATCAGCACATCATCGTGCTGGGGTACACGGAGCTGCTCGGTCAGAATCACGCCGACGCCCGCACGCTCGAAACCCTGCTCTACCTGCGCACGCTGGTGGACCGCACCGGGGCGAAGGTCAACATCGTCTCCGAGATGCTGCATGTGCGCAATCGCGATCTTGCTCGCGTCACGCGGGCGGATGACTTCATCGTGAGCCACACCCTGATCAGCCTGATGCTGGCCCAGGTCTCCGAGAACAAGCACCTGAACGCGGTCTTCACGGACCTGCTCGATACGGCCGGCATGGAAATCTACCTGAAGCCGGTCGCCGACTATGTCCCGATCGGGCGCCCCGTCAACTTCTACACGGTCGTGGCGGCCGCCGCGGCGCGCCATGAGACGGCCATCGGGCATCGCCTGCTCGATCCCTGCCACCACCTCGCGCCGCTGCCGCCGGCCCCCCAGTCGCTCCGGCGGCGCCTGCACCTCGAGGGCATCGAGCTGAACCCTCCCAAGGCGCACGACACGGTTTACGGCCCCGCCGATCGGATCATCGTGATTGCCGCGGATGGTTAGCGGATTGCTATAATGACCGGCGCCTCCTTGACGCATGCGGGTGCGCGGGGGCTGGAGGTCCGGTGTGTTTCGTTCACGATGGTGGCTGGTCGCCCTGAGTCTGTCTGGCCTGCTGGCTGCGCCCTCGCCCGCGCTGGCGCGCGAATTGCGGGTCGGCTTCGCTCCTTTCGAAAATCAGAAAGAAGTGCTGCGCAAGGCAGGTCCGGTGGCCCGCTTTCTGGGGCAAGTGCTCGGGCGGCCCGTCAAACCGTTCGTGGCCGGGGACTATCCCGGCGTGGTCGAGGCCATGAAGGGCGGCAAGCTGGATGTGGCCTTCTTCTCGCCGGCTGCGCTGATCATGGCCGAGAAGGTCGCGGGCGCGCGCGTGATCCTGAAATCCAGCTACCGCGGCCGCCTGCATTATTATTCCGCCATCATCACGCGGCGGGACAGCGACATCAAGCGGGTGGCCGATCTCAAAGGCCGCACCTTTGCGTTCGTGGATCCAGGCTCCACCACCGGCGGTGTCTACCCCAAACTGATGATGCTGCAGGCGGGCCTTGATCCCGCCAGGGATCTCGGTCGCGTGATTTTCGCCGGGGGGCATGATGCGGCCATCCTGGCGGTCTCCAACGGCAAGGTGGATGCCGCGGCGACCTTCGCCAACGATGATCGCGGCGAGGAAGTCCCCTGGAAGCACATTCTCAGGGACGATCCCGGCGCCATCCGGGTGGTCGCTTATTCCAAGCCGATTCCCAACGGGGCGGTGGCCGTCAGCCGCCAGCTGCCGGCCGCCACGGTGGCCAAGATTCGCTCGGCCTTCCTGGACCTGAGCAAGACGCCCGAGGGCCGCAAAATTCTCTCGCAGATGTACCTGATCGAGTCGTTCGCGCCCGCCAGCTCGGCCGATTATGATCCGGTGCGAGAAGCCTTCACCCAAGTGGGCCTCTCGCTTCGCTGAGTTTCAGGAGTAGACCCGATGCCGATCTCTTTCCACGTCTTGCCGGACGAGGATGCCGTCAGTGAAGCCCTGGCACGCCACCTGGCTGACTTTTTACGCTTGCGGCCGCGGGCGGTCCTCGCGTTGCCCAGCGGCAACACGCCGATCAAGACCTATGCCCATCTGGCCCGTGCTCCCGAGTGTCTGGCCGAGGCCACGGTGTTCGCGCTGGATGAATACGTCGGCATCCCGGCCGCTGATCCGCGCTCCTTTGCCCACTTCTTCGCCACGCACCTGTTTGGCCCCTGTCGCCTACCGTCCGCGCGGGCGCACGTGCTGAACGGCTGTGCCCCTGATCTGGGGTCGGAAGCGGTGGCTTATGAGGCGGCGATCGCCGCGGCGGGCGGGCTCGATATGACGGTGCTGGGTCTGGGAGCGAACGGCCATATCGCCTTCAATGAACCGGCCCAGGCCCTCTCGGCCCGGACCCACGTGGCTGATCTCGCGCCGCCGGCTTCGGACGTCGCCCCGCAGGGCATCACCATGGGCGTGGCCACCTTGCTGTCCGCGCCGCGGATCGTGCTGATCGCCACCGGCGCTCACAAACAAGAGGCCGTGGCCCGCATGGCCGGCGGCTCGGTCGATCCGGCCTGTCCGGCCTCCTTGCTGCAGGTTCACCCGGATGTGAACGTGTTTTTGGACACAGCAGCAGCAGCCCAAATCACGGGTATATAGGGGACGGGTCCCCCGACGGGGGCGGGGCCCACGGAGGGGGAGCGCATGCCCACCATCCAATCCATCATCTTTGAAGACATTGATGTGGATGTGCAGTCCAACAAACAGCTCTGCATTCATCCCATCCATCGCTGCCTGGTCAACAGCCCGTTTCCGATCAAGTTCAACTTCGCGGTGCTTTCGAGCGCCTACGACTTGCCGGCTGGCGCCTACGTGTGCCGCCATACCCTCATCGCCGAGGGCAGCAAGAAGGAACTGGTCACGCTGACGCACAAGCCAGCCAACCTCGACAAAGCCGGGGGGATCGGGTTCCGTTCGAGTTTCGAAAACGTCGAGATTCCGGCGCCGGGCCGGTACATGTTGCGCACCGAAATTGGCCGTTTCAAGGGCGAGGAAATTTCCATTCGCTTCGAGACGGTCCAGGAACGAAAACCGACTGCCCCCCGGGGCCCGCTGCCACCGAGGCGCTAGGCTCCACTCACAGAAAGAGGAGGATTCAATGGCGAATTCCCCCCCCATAGCCGAAGCCCTCACCTGAGCCGTTTCAGGTGAGGGGGTGCGTGCACCGATTCGTTGCGTGACCTACAGAAAGGATGGTAGCACCATGTTCGGACGGATTTCTGCTCTCGCTGTCGCGGCCGCCGTGTTGAGCGCGTCGCCTGCCCTGGCTTTCACTCAAGATGCGCCCACCTCGTACCTCGGCCAGAACACCGCCGCGGTGCTCTCGAAGGGCGTCAGCTACGTGTCAGCCTCGGGCCCCGGCAATTCCATCAATTACGCCACGGCCATGGGCGGTGGTGAGCTCGGCCTCGGCCTGGGCGGCGCCTTCGCGCTCGCGGGCGGTCTCGGGACCGGCATCAACCTGGCCGGCGCCTACAAGTACCCGCTGTCTCGGATGGGCAGCATGGCGGCTTCCGTGGCGGTCAACACCGCGTTGAACGGCATTGGTGCGGCCATGGCGGTGGGTGGCCTGGGCGTGGCCGTGCCTCTCACCTGGGACATGGGCTCGGCGATGGTCTCGGTATCGCCCAACTTCCGCGCCCCGGCACTGTTGAACCCGATGAACAATGCCACGGTCGGGGCCGACGTGGGCGTGCAGTATCCCGTCTCGCCCGCCTGGAGCGTGCTGGGAACCATCATGCCGTCGTATGCCATGACCGGCGGGGCGATCGCGGCGCCGATCATGCTGGGTGCTCGTCTGTCGCCCAGTTCCACGGCCCACGTGGACTTCAACCTGGCCAACGTGACGGTCGCTCCCGCCACGGGCCTGACCGTCGGCACGATTGCCGTGACGGGCCACGTCGGCTGGCGCTGAAGCGCGCGCTGAGGTGAATCAGGCGGCCCCTGCTCCCCGGAGCAGGGGCCGTTTTCTCTCGGCGCGGTTACCGCGGCGGCGCGCATGGCTCGGTGGGCAGGACCCGTCCCATGCGCTAAAGTGGGGGCGTGCCACGCCTTGCTTCCTGCCTCTCTGCCCTGGCTGTGAGTCTGCTTCTGGTCCCTTCCCAGGCGCGCGCGGCCACCATCTTCGATCCGTCCATCCAGTGGCAGACCATCGTCACGCCGCATTTCCGCGTGAACTTTCCGGCCGAGCACATGGCGATCGCCCGCCTGGCCGCGGGCTACGCCGAGGAGGCCCACCAGCTGCTGGCGCCTTACCTGCGTTCGGAGCCGGCCCAGCGCACCGAGTTGACGCTGCTCGATTCGGAAGACACCACCAACGGCTTCGGCTTTCCGCTGCCCAACAACCAGATCTTCATCTACCTGAGCAGCCCGCCCAGCGACCAGCTCATGAGTCGCTACGACAGCTGGCTGCGCGACCTGTTGCTGCACGAGTACACCCATGTGCTGCACATGGAAAAGACCGAAGGCCTGGCGGCTCTGGTCAACCGGGTCTTCGGCCGCAGCTACTTCCCCAACATGATCCAGCCGATCTTCCTGATCGAAGGACTGGCCGTACACACCGAGACGCGCTGGTCGAGCGGCGGGCGAGGGCGCGACAGCGCCTACCGCATGTACCTGCGCCAGGCCGCCCTGGCGGGCAAGCTGGTGGGCATCGACCAGGCCTGCGGCTATTTCACGATCGACCACCCGGGGGGCGAGTTGCCCTACGTGTATGGCGCCGCCTTTTACCGCCACCTGGCCGAACGCTACGGGGCCGATGCCCCGGCGCGGCTCGCCCATGCCCACGCCGCCAACCCCTTCGTGGGCACCTGGGGGCTCGACGACGAGCTGAAGACGCTCACGGGCAAGGACAGCCAGGCGCTCTGGGCCGAACTTCAGCAATCCCTGACGGCCGAGGCCCTGGCCGAGCGCCAGGCGATCCTCGCGCGCGGCCCGCTCACGCCCCTCACGGCGGTGACGGAGGGCGGCATGCACCACCGCCATCCACGCTTCCTGCCCGATGGTGCGCTGACCTGGGCCGAATGGAGCGGGCACGGCTTCGCCCAGGTCATGCGGCGGGAGGCGGCGGCCAAGCCCCGACGCCTGATGAGCAAGAGCCCGTTCGGCAGCTGGGAGCCCTCGCCTGATGGTCACTGGCTGTATCACGCCCGCAACTGGGACGACAACCGTTTCACCGGCTATGAGGATCTGTTCCGCTTCGATGTGAAGCAGAAGAAGCTGGAGCGTCTCTCGACCCGGGCGCGGCTCGACATGCCGACCGTCAGCCCGGATGGGCGTTGGCTGGTGGCGGTGCAGAACGGCGGCGGCCAGACCGCCCTGGTGAAGCTGCGCAGCGACGGCACGCGCCGCCAGGACCTGGTGCGCCTGAACGACCGCTCCCAGTTTTCTTCGCCGGCCTGGCATCCGCGCCGGGATCTGATCGCGGTCTCCGCCTGGCGGGACGGCGGGCGCGATCTGTACCTGGTCGACCCGTCCAGCGGGCGGATGCGGCCACTGTGGCGCGATCGCGCGGTCGATCAGGACCCCGCCTGGAGCCCGGATGGGCGCTACCTGGTCTTTTCCTCGGACCGCGACGGGGTGTTCAACCTGTATGCCCACGACATGCGCACGGGGCGCCTGTTGCGCCTCAGCAACGTGCTCGGAGGCCTGATCGAGCCGGTCGTGAGCCCGGATGGCAAGACGATCGCGGCGGCCAGTTACAGCCTGCCGGGCTGGGACATCGTCACCCTGCCGTTCGAGCCCGCCCGCTTACAGGCGTTGCCACGCCCGCGCCCGGCCGAGCCCCCTCCCCGGCAGCCTGCCCCGCAGGTCGAGGCGGCGGCGTTCCCGCTGGTGCCCTATGACGCCTGGCCCAGCTTTCGCCCCAAGACCTGGGCGCCCTTCGGCTTTCTCGACGAGCGGGGCCCCGTTTGGGGCTTTCAGACCTTCGGCCAGGACGTGCTGATGCAGCACTTCGCCTTCGGCGCGGTGGGCCTGGGGCTGCTGTCGGGGCGGCCGTTCTATTCCCTGAGTTACAGCAACGAGGTCTTCTTCCCGAGCCTCTCGGTGTTTGCGACCGACAGCACCTTGATCTCCGCCCCGGTCCATGAGGGCAAGGCCCATCAGGTGGTCCAGCGGGGGCAGTATCAAGGGGTGTCGGCCACCTTCCCGGGCCTGCCCAGCATCTTCCTTCAGAACCAGTGGGCCACCGGTGATACGCTGACCTTCGCCTTCAATGCGCAGCATCTGAGCGATATCAGCGAGGTGGCCGCGCTGGGTTTGCCGGCCGAGATCCGGCCGCGCACGGGGCAGACCAACACGCTCTCGCTCACCTATCGCTTCGCCGACAACTACAAGTTTGCCTATTCCGTGAGTCCGGAGGGCGGCAACCTGGCCACGCTCGGTTACGAGAAGGCCGTGCCTGCCCTGGGCTCGGCCTACGCCTTCGATCGCATCTGGCTCGACTGGCGACGCTACACGCCGCTGCCCTGGACCCATCACGTCCTGGCCACCCGCCTGTCCGTCGGCAGCAATGGCGGCAGCCGCGAGGCGGGCGACTTCTTCCTGGGCGGCGCGGATTCGGCCACCTTGCTGTCGAACGTGGATCTGCGCACGGCCAGCGGCGTGGGCACCCGGGGCGTGCCGCTGCGCGGCTATGGCTTCGCCACCCAGCGCGGGCCCAACGCCGCCTCGCTGTCGGTCGAATGGCGTTTCCCGTTGCTGGCGGTGCAGCGGGGCGTCGGCGTGTTCCCGTTATTCTTGCGCAACCTGCACGGGGCGGCCTTCCTGGAGGCCGGGCAGGCCTGGGGCGGGCCATTCGATTGGCGCCGCAGCTTGCTGGACACCGGCTTCGAGTTGCGCGCGCAGACCCACGTGCAGCAGGCGCCCACCGAACTGCGGCTGGGCGTCGGCCAGGGCCTGGTCAATCCGGGCAGTGGGCTGCTCTGGCCGACGGCCTACGCCGAGCTCGGTTCGTATTTCTGAGCGGCGGGGCAACCGCCGGCGCCGGAAGCGCGGGCGTGCTGCTCCCCCGGGTGAGCGTGTGGGGCGCCCCCGCGGCGTGCGTGGGGGGCAGGCCGGGACGGGCTCGCTCAGGCGTCGCCCCCGTGCGGGCTGGGTTCTGGCGGGAGGGACGGGCCGGCCAGGGGCAGGTTGAACCAGAAGGTCGAGCCCTGACCCAGCTCGCTGCGCACCCCCATCTCGCCCCCGTGCGCCACCACCAGGGCCTGGCTGATGCTGAGGCCCAGCCCGGTGCCGATGCCGCGTCCATCGATCTGACTGAAGCGACGGAACAGGCGCGGCAGATCGGCCTCGGCCACTCCGGGGCCGGTGTCGGAGACCTCGCAGCGGGCCTGGGTATTCTCTTGCCGGAGTTCGATCCGGATCTTCCCGCCGGGCGGGGTGAACTTGACGGCGTTGTTGAGCAGGTTGATCAGCACCTGCTCGATGCGCTGGGCGTCCATGCGGACCAGCAGCGGAGTATCAGGTGCCTGCGTTTCCAGGCTCAGGCGGGCCTCGCCGATCAGCGGCTGCAGGCTCTCGGCCGCGCGTGCCAGCGTGTGGCGCAGGTCGACGGTGTCCAGCCGCAGGCTGAAGGTGCCGGCGTCCATGCGCGCGAAATCGAGCAGGTCGTCGACCAGCCGCTCCAGGCGCGTGGTGCTGCTCTGGATCTGACTCAAAAAGGCCTGCTGTTCCGGCGTCAAGGCCCCCGCCAGACCGTCTTCGAGGAATTCGGCATAGCCCTTGATCGAGGTCAGTGGAGTGCGCAGCTCGTGTGAGACCGAACTGACGAAATTGCTTTTCAGGGTATCGAGTTCCCGCAGGCGCATGTTGGCGGTGCGCAGATGCTCCACCTGCGCGGCCAGCTGGGCATTCAGGGCCTGGATGTGGGCCTCCGCCGCCTTCAACTCGGTGATGTCGGAGGAGATGCCGAGCAGGTGGGTCACGTGTCCGTTCGCGTCCAGCACGGGCACCTTCTTGGTGCGGAAATGACGCGCCCCGGTCGGGGTCTGCCAGGTCTCTTGGGGCAGCTCGACCAGCTGGCGATTTTCCAGCGTCTGGCGGTCCGTGGCCTGCCAAGCTTCCACCTCCGGCGCCTGGAACAGGTCCGCATCGCTTCGGCCGAGCCAGAGCTCCCGCGGGCGCTGGGCGATCTGGGTGAGTGCCCGATTGACCAGGGCGTAGCGCAGCGAGGGTGCCTCCTTGAGAAAGACCAGGTCGGGAATGTTGTCGACCACGCTGCCAAGCAGCGACGAGGCGGCGCGCAGCTCATCCTCGATGCGCTGGCGCGAGGACAGGGCCGCCATCAGCACCAGGGTCGGCAGGCAGATCGAGGCCAGGAAGCGGTGCAGCAACAACAGCGATTCCATGCGCGTGGGCTTGACGAAGGGGCCCATGCCAAAGTGGGTGGCAAAGACGGCGAAGACGGCCAGCGTGGCCAGCGCCGTCACGGTCACGCGCGGGCCCAGGCGCAGCGGCGCCCACACCAGCAGGGGCACGAACAGAAACGGCAAGGGGGCGCCCGGCTCGACATTGATCGTGGCCACGGCGACCATGCCCACCCCCCACAGCGCTCGTTCGGCCAGGCTCGTGTCCTCCAAGCGGTGTTGAGGCAACGAGAAAAGGAAGCATAGGGGCGCGATCGTCATGACGCCCACGGTGTCCGAAAGCCACCAGTTCAGCCAGTTTTGTTGCCAGTCGGCGGCCGCCTCCGAGCCTGCCCAGGTGAGCATGGCCGTTCCCAGTGAGGCGTTCACGGTGCAGGCCACCAACCCGCCCAGCACCAGCAGCGAAAAGACGTCCTCGACACGAGCGAGCTGGGGGCGAAAGCCCCGTCGGCGGACCATCCAGGCACCCAGCAGGGCCTGCAAGGTGGCGCCCGTGCCCACCACCAGGCTTGCCCCCAGGCGAGTCGGCCAGCCCATCGCGTCGGGCGTGCCCCCGCCCATGTAGTGGAGGGCGTCGAGGGTGGCCGCGACCATGATGGCCGGCCAGATGCCCACGCCGAAACGCAGCACCGCCGCCAGGGACAGGCCGGCCGGTAGCCAGATGCCGGCAATCGGGTTGCTCGGCAGCGCCAGACTGTTGCCGACTGCCGCCAGCGCCAGGTAGGCGATCGCAACAGCCCCGCAGCGCAAGAGGTGGCTTGTTTTGCCTTCTCTGTCTTGTCGCATGGTCCTGAGGTCATGGTAGGTCTTTTGTGAAGGAATGTAAACCAAACGACAGTGCGAGGTTCCTCCAGGCGAGCTGGTAAGCGGCCCCGCCGGGTGGGCAACATGGGGATGTGGGATGGTCATCGAGACGCACGCAAAGATTCGGAGCCGGGGCGCCCCAGCGCCTGCTGAACGGGTTCGCCGGCCTGGTCCTGGGCTGGGCCGCCTGGCTGGCCGCGCCGGGGCAGGCGGCCACGCTCGACCCCAACATCCGCATGCACACCCTGGACACGCCGCACTTCCACGTCCACTACCCGGAGGGCTACGAGGCGATCGCCCAGAAGGCCGCCCAGTTCGCGGAGGAGGCCCATGACCGTGTCTCGGCCTACTTCGGCACCCAGCCCCTGCAAAAGACGGAACTGACCCTGTTCGATCACGAGGACACGGTCAATGGCCTGGCCCTGCCCTACGTGACCAGTGCCATGTACGTGTACCTGACCGCCCCCGATGCGGATTTCATGTGGGGCCGCTACGACGACTGGCTCAAGCTCGTGATCACCCACGAGTACACCCACGCGCTCCATTTCGAGACGGTCAGCGGCCCCACGGCCGCGCTCAACCGGATCTTCGGGCGCTTTCTGTTTCCCAACCTGTTCCAGCCCACCTTCCTGATCGAAGGGCTGGCCGTCACGACCGAGTCGATGTTCACCAACCAGGGCCGCGGCGGACGCGGCAACGACGGCTACTTCGACATGTACCTGCGGGGGGACGTGCTGGAAGGGCGCCTGCTGACCATCGACCAGGCCGCTACCTACCACATGACCGACTTTCCGGGAGGGGATGCCCCTTACGTCTATGGCACCTTCTTCTACAAGTACATCGTGCAGCGCTATGGCGCGGACAAGCCCGCGGCGATCGCGCGCGCCTACGGGGAGGCGCCCTGGCTCGGCATCGACGCGGCCGTGGCCAGGGTGCTCGGGGGGCGAGACGCGCAGCAGATCTGGGATGAGACGATCCACTGGATCAAGCGCCGCGCCAGGGCCCAGATCGCCGCGATCCGCCGGCGTCCGGTCACGCTCACCACGGCCGTCACGACCTCCGGCATGCACCACCGCCATCCGGCCTATCTGCCGAACGGGCACCTGATTTTCGTGGAAGGCCTGCGCCACGGCCCGGCCATGCTCAAGGAGCGGGTGGGCATTCGGGATGGGCAGCCGCAACTCGTGCCGCTGGCGCGCAAGAGCCACGTCGGATGTTACGACCTGACGCCGGACGGTCGGGCCATGCTCTTCTCCGACAGCCACGGCCGCAACAACTACAGCAGTTTCGAGGACGTCTTCCTCCATGACTTCGTGACGGGCGAGCGCAAGAACCTGACGCAGTTCGCCCGCCTCGGACAGCCGGGGCTGAGCCGCGACGGAACCCGCATTCTGGCTGTGCAGAACGGCAAGGGACAGAACGATCTGGTCTTGCTCGACCGAGAGGGCAAGCTGCTGCGGCGGCTCACCCAGTTGCAGGACCACACCCAGATCACCGCACCGCGCTGGAGCCCGGACGATCGCCACGCGGTCTTTTCCGCCTGGCGCGGCAGCTCCCGCGACCTGTTCCTGCTCGACACCGCCACGGGGCAAGCCGCGCCGCTCTGGAAGGATGACGCCGTCGACATTGGACCGGTCTGGACGCCCGATGGCCGCTACATCGTGTTCGCGTCGGACCGTGAGGGCGGGGTCTTCAACCTGTTTGCCTACGACTGGCAAGCGCGCAACCTGTGGCAGGTCACCAACGTCCTGACCGGCGTCTGCGAGCCCGCCATCCGTCCTGATGGACAGGAAATCGCCATGGCCTACTGTCGCGGCCTGGGCTTCGACATTCACACCCTGCCCTTCACGCCGGACAGCTGGCGCCCGGTGCCGCACCCGACGGCCGATCCGAGCGTGGTTCCCTACGTCCACCGCCAGCGGGAGACCTATCCGAGCTCGCCGTACAGCCCCTGGCCGTCCCTGCTGCCCAAGTTCTGGCTGCCGCTTTACCAGGCCACGCCGGCCTCGATCGGGGCCTTCACGTTGGGCTACGACGTGCTGATCACCAACCTGTTCTTCGCGCATGCGGGTTGGAGCCTGCAGGGTGATGGCTATCTGGACCCGGATACCAACACCTTCCAGGGGTTCTCGCTGTTCGACCGCACCCTGGGCACCTTTCTTTACCAGAACACCCAGTACGACACCAACGTGAATGCCTTCGCCAACTGGTATCCGATGCGCTACTCGGTCCCGCTGCGGGATGGCTCGGTCCTGACGCCGTTCCAGCGCTTTGCCAACCTCAGCCTGGGCCTGGGCTGGAACAACCTGCCGTCCCCCCTCACCAATGCCAGTTACCAGACCGGGGACGTGCATGCCCTCAACCTGAACGTGCGGCTGATTCAGGACCTCACTCCCGAGGCGCTGGCGGCGCCGCTGAAGCAAGCCCGCGTCCTGCCTCCGGCCGGCCGTGCCCACAGCCTCAGCTACGTCTACCGCTTCAACGACAACGGGCGCTTCGGCTACTCGGTCTCGCCCGAGTATGGCTCGCTGGGTTCGGCGGGTCTCGAGGTGGCTCATCCCTGGCTCGGTTCGGAGGTCGACTACTACAAGGGCTTCCTCGACTATCGTCGTTTTGTCCCGCTGCCGCTGACCCACCACGTGCTTGCCTTTCGGGGGCTGGGGGGCCTCAATCTGGGCAAGCCGCAGGGCGACTTCTTTCTGGGCGGAACCCGTCCCGTCAATCCGAACGGTTCACCGGACATCCGCGTGGCGGCGGATCCCGACGATGTGCTGATCGGGCTGCGTGGCTATCCGCTGGCCTCCGTCAACGGCAATGTCGCGGCCCTGGCCTCGGCCGAATATCGCTTTCCGCTGCTTGAACTGCAGCACGGCGCAGGAACCTTGCCGCTGTTTGCCGAACGTCTGGGCGCGGCGGTCTTCAGCGATGCCGGTCTGGCCTGGAATGCCGACTGGGCTACCTTGCCCGGTGCGGCGCCCAGCCAGGGGGCGTCGCGCTGGCCCACCTCCGAGGCCCTGCGGCTCGGCCTTGGGGCCGAATTTCGCCTGAATTTCAAGATCAGCAACAACCCGCTCAACACCAACCCGATCGCGACCGTCTGGCGCATGGCCTGGCCCGGGCTGAATGCCTTCAACGATTCCAGTGGGGTGGCGCGTTTCGGGGTCGCTCAGGGGGTGTTGCCCGGGCTGGGTGGGGTGTCCCCGACCCCCACGCTGTACTTCGATATGGGCACCTATTTCTGAACGGCGGGGTCACACTCGCCCGTTTCGTTTCAGGCGAGGTCCGTGAGCCGAGGCCCGGACCGGTGAGCCCCACGGTTGGCCGGGTAGAAACGGAGGGTGGCCGAGAGCGGCCAAGGAGCCCGATATGCGTGACCATTTGCCCCATCTCGAACGTGGCCTGGCGGCGGTGGCCCGCTGGCAGGAGCGCTGGGCGCCGTTTCCGACGGCGGCGAGCCTGGCCCTGTCGGACGAGGCGATCGACGAGGCGCTGGCCGCCCTGGCCGATCGTCTGACCGACAATTATCCCTTTCATCATCCGGCCTATGCCGGACAGATGCTCAAGCCGCCGCACCCGGTGGCCATGCTGGCCTATGCCATGGCCATGCAGATCAACCCCAACAACCACGCCCTGGACGGCGGGCCGGCCACCGCGGCGCTGGAAGAAGAAGTGGTGGCGGCCCTCGCGACCATGCTGGGCTTTGAAAGCCACCTGGGCCACCTGACGGGCGGCGGCACGATGGCCAATCTGGAGGCCCTCTGGGTCGCTCGCCGGATGCATCCGGAACGCGCCGTGGCCTACGGGGCGCAGGCCCATTACACCCACGCGCGCCTGGGGGCCCTGTTGGGCCTCCGCATGGTCGAGATTCCGGTTGACCGCTGGGGGCGGCTGGATCTGGCGGCGCTGGCCCAGGCCCATGCCCGCGAGCCCCTGGGCACGGTGGTGGTCACGGCGGGCACCACCGCCCTGGGCGCGATCGACCCGATCGACGCGGTGGTGGCCTGGGCGCGTGAAAATGGCGTTCGCGTTCACGTGGATGCGGCTTACGGCGGGTTTTTCAAGTTGCTGTCCGAGACCGAGCCGCCGATCCTCGACCCCGCGCCGTGGGCGGCGATCGCCCAGGCCGACAGCGTGGTGATCGATCCGCACAAGCACGGCTTGCAGCCTTATGGCTGCGGCTGCGTGATCTTTCGCGACCCTCAGGTGGCGCGCTTTTACGCCCACGAGGCCCCCTACGCCTATTTCACCGCGGCCGCGCGGCACCTGGGCGAGATCAGCCTGGAATGCTCCCGGGCCGGAGCGGCCGCCGCCGCGCTCTGGACCACCCTGCGTTGCTTTCCGCTCGCGCCCAACCACGGCCTCGGCCCCGTGCTGAAGGCCTGCCGGCGCGCCGCGCTGGCCTGGGCCGGCCTGATCGAGGCGAGTCCCCACCTGCAGCTGGTGATGCCGCCCGACCTCGACATCGTGGCCTTTTTTCCGACCGGCGCCGGCTGGACCGCCAGCGCGATCAGCACGGAAACCGAGCAGATCTTCCAGCTGCTCATGCGCGACGCCCACGAGCCGGTCTACCTGGCCACGGCCCGCTTGCCGCGCGCGCTGGTGGCGCCCCACGCGCCGCAGCTGGTCTGGGATCAGGAGGAACTGCTGGTCTTGCGGGCCTGTCTGATCAAGCCGGAACACGAGCTGGTGATTCCCTGGCTGCACGCGCGGGTGGAGCGCTACGCCAGCCCGCCGGAGGCCTGGGAGGCCGGGGCTGAGGTGGTGTCCAACGTGGTGGCGCCCGTGCGCGCGCTGACGGGGCCCCTCAACCTGAAGGCCGAATGGCAGCGGGTCGTGGAGCAACATCTGGCGGCCGTGCGGCCGGCCATGCTGGCTTGTCTGCGCGACCAGGTGCTCGGGCGCCGCTACCACGAGGCGGTCGAGCGTCTCGATGTCGAGCTCTGTCATCCCTATGGCGTGGCCGGGGAACTGGGGTTGCGTCTGTATACCCTGGGCGCCGACGGCTGGCTGGTCTCTGCCGAACGGCCCGACGAGGACGCTCCCTTTTCGGGCAGCGAGCCGCTGTTGCCGGAGCTGGCCGAGGTGGTCCCGGCGGAGGTGCTGGCGCAACCGCGCTTCCTGGCCCTCAAAGAAGCCCTCGAGGACGCCCACGAGCTGGCGGGCAAGCATCTGATCGACTGGTTCGCCGGTTGCTGGCAGGAAGCGGGCGGGGCGCAATTCCCCCTGCAGGCGACGCTGGGCTTTGCCGATGACGAGGAACGGCTCGACCTGCGCTCCGGAGAGTGGCAGGGCTGAGGGCGGCGCCTGCTGGGGGGCGTCTGGCCCTTGGTCACGCGGCCCATCCGTGCCCAGCGGAGCGCCGCGCTCAGGGGCGGGCCAGCACCCGGATCGGGGCGTACCAGGCCGAGGCCTGGCTGGCCGTGTGGTCGGTGTCGGTCAGCAGGGCGATCGCCGTGATCGGGCCGGGAGGCGGTGCTTTGAAGTAGGCGCGGTAATCCGCCTCCAGGTCGCGTCGCTCGGTCTGCCAGGCGCCCGCGCCGGCGGATCCGCTGCGCAACGCCATGACCGCGATCTGGTCGGTGAAGGGGGAGCCCCCGATGTCACCGACTCGGCGGGTCTGGCCCCAGACGTAGGCCAGCCCTTTGGCAGAAAAGATGTCCTTGCGGTCCTTCAGGCCCCAGACGAAGTACACCCGGGCCGCGCAGTCGTCGGTCTCGCGCTTGCGTTCGTCGCCCCCGGCGATCGGGGCCGCGATGCGCCAGCGCCAGGTGGCGATCGGTTCTTTGGTCAGGTCGATCTCGACGCGACGGACCAGCATCGAGGCGGCATCCTGACTGACCACGTGAATCAGGGGGCCGTCCGGCGTGTCGAGTCGCCGGTAGTCGTTCTTGGGGCTCCAGGGAAAGTACGTCACGTTCTCCCAGCTGCGCCAACCAGCGGCGGAGAAATCACCCACCAGTCGACCCCCCGGTGGGGGCGTGGGCGGTGTCGGCAGGACCCCGGGGAGGCCGATCGGGGGCCCGCTGGCGGTGGGTGGCCCCTCCGGCGGGCCAGGCAGGGCCGGCGCGGCGGCACAGGCGGCCACCACGTAGGTGGCGAGCCCGCTGGCGAGCACGATCCGGGGCGTGGCGGGGGGGCGCCAGGGGACCAGATTCAGGCGTCGATCCAAACCATCACCTCAGCAGGGGCGCGTCGGGTTCCATGCTAGCCCGCCGGCGTCATCAGGTAAAGGCGTCCGAGCGCGGGCCGTGGTCGTCACGGCGCCGTGGTGAACTGTGCGTAAAATAGGGAAAGTCTGCGGCCGGACAGGCGCAGGGAGTGATAGGGTCATCGGGTTGGACGCCGACGAATTTGGACTGATCGTGCTGGGCAGCGGCCCTGGCGCTCGCGAGGCGGTGCGGGAGGCCTCGCGGCGTGGCGTGCGGGTGGCCTGGGTCGATCACGAGGCCGAGGCGGCCTTGCCGGATCGTGCCCAGGGGGAACGCTTCGGTCGGGCCATGGCGCAGGTGGCCACCTTGCTCCAGCGGGCTCGCCGGCTGGAGGGGCTGGAGGGCCTGGCCCTGCCTTCCGTGATCGCCTGGGCCTCGCTTCAGGCGCTGCTGGCCCGGCTGGGGGTCTGGCCGCCCCCCGTGGCCGAGCTGGAGGCCCCTGGCGAGCGTCTGCTCGGCGCTTCGCTGGTCTGGCAGGAACCGACCACGTTACGGCTGGGAGAGCGCCTGCTGCGCGCCCCCGCCCTGCTGCTGGCCGGGGCCACCGCCCCGCTGGTGCCGGCCATCGAAGGGCTGCAGCCGGATGGCTATCTCACGCCGGACAACTTGCCCCAGCGCCTGGAACGTCTGCCCAGGCGGCTGGTGGTGGTGGGGGGCAGTCCGGTGGCCAGTGAACTGGCCCAGACGTTTGCCCGTCTGGGGACGCGCGTGGTCCTGGTGGAGCCCTTTTCCGGTCTCCTTCCCCAGGAGGAGCCTGATGCCGCGGCCTTGCTGGAGCAAGCCTTGCGCGACGCCGGGGTCGATATTCGCTTCGCCTCCAAGCCGGTCGCCGTTCGCCACGCCGAGGGGGAGCGGGTGCTCGCCATCAGTGGGCTGGACGGGGAGCGCGCGGCCTTGCCCTACGACACGCTGCTGATCGCCTGTGGTCGCGTGCCCGGCGCGCTGGCGCGTCAGCCCGAGTCCGGTGGCCTGGTGCGTGATGCCCGCGGTTTCATCACGGTCGATGAAACCTTTCGCACCAGTCTGCCCGGCGTGTATGCCCTGGGGGAACAGATCGGCCACGTGTCTGCCACCCAGGCCCTGCTGGTGCAGGCGCAGCGCGCCGTGGCCCATGCGATCCAGCCGGGCGCGGCCCGCTTTCATTCCTCCCTGTTGCCGCTGGTGGTGTTCACGGATCCCCCGCTGGCCTCCGTGGGGCGCAAGGAGGCCGAACTGGTGGCGACTCAGACGCCCTATCGGGTTCACCAGGCGCCCTTGATGCCGCCACCCGGCGCGCTGGGCGGCTCGCCCGGACTGGTGCGCCTGCTCGCCTCGCCTGAGGGGCACTTGCTGGGGGCCACGGTGGTGGGAGAGCCCGCCGCTGAACTGATCCAGGAACTGGCCCTGGCCCTGCAGGAGGATCTGCCGCTGGCGAGCCTGGGCGAGCTGCTGCGGGCGGAGTCCTCCTGGTCCGGGGCAATTGCCCAGGCGGCTCAACAGGCCGAGCCGGCCCCTGTCCCTGGCTGGAGGGCGTGGTGGCACCGCCTGAGGGTGAGGTTCCGCTGACCGTCGCGCTCAGCCCGGCGCGGCGCCCGCCAGAACGGACGGGGGCTCACCAGCCCTTGTGCATCCACCAGAACAGCCCCCAGACCTGAACCGTGATGCCGGCCAGCAGGCAGGTGCGCAGGGCCTCCAGCCAGCGATCGCGCACGGCCGAGGCCACCAGCAACAGGGCGAACGGCAGGAAGTCGAGCGAATAGCGGCAGCCGAACTGGGTGAAGCCGCTCCAGTAGTAAAACATGTAAAAGGTGCCGATCCCGAGCACGGCCAGCAGCGCCAGCTGGTTGATGCGGGCCCGCCAGTCGGCAAAAAAGGCCAGCAGCAGGGCGGGCGTCGAGATGAAGATGCTGAACCCACCCATGGTCGTGTCGAACCAGGGAAAGCGCTCCAGGCGCTGTGGCACACCGAACAGGTAGAGTCTCAGGTTTTCCTGCAGGTAATGGGTGCTGAAAAAGCCGTGTGCCAGCGTGTCGGTCTCGCTGATGACGCGGGCGTAGCCGTTGTCCAGCGGGGCGCCGAAGCGCGCGTAGTTGTAGAAACAGTTGAAGGCCAGCAGGGCCGCCAGCGGCAGGGCGAAGCGCCAGGCCTTGCCCGCCACGCCGAGGCCGCCCTGGGAGCGGTCGTCGCGCCAGAGCATGCCCACGAAAAACGGCAGCCCGAGGAAGACACTCTGGCGTGACAGCACCGCCAGACCGAAGGCCAGACCAGCCACCCAGGCCCGTTGCTTGCCCACGCAGTCCCGGATCGCGATCAGCAGGAACAACACCGTGGCCACGTGCATGATCCACCAGGTGCGGCCGCCGTCGCCCGCATAGAACCAGAACAGAGATCCCAGCCCCATCACGGTCGTCAGCATGTGACGCCAGGCGGGCTGGAGTTCCAGCTTGCCCAGCACCGAATGCCAGACGGCCACCGCCACGCCGCCGAGCAGGGCAAAGTACAGGCTCTGGTGGAACGCCAGGCCCCAGATCGCCACGAAGGGCATCATCACCAACGCGGGGGTGATGCCATAGGCAATGTACTTGTGGCCGTTGAGGTGGGTTTCCTCCATGAATTCCGGCAGGTTGTCCACGTGAAAGTGGCCTTCCAAGAAGGCCTGCGCCAGATAGACGTGCGCGTTGTAGGGCGTCGTCTCAAGGGCGCCGGAAAGCGCGTATATGCTGGCATAGAGCACCGCGATGCTGATGAATTCGCGTCGGTTTTCGGGGAACCAGCCCTGGAGGTTGGCCAGGGCGATGGCCCCCCAGCTGGCCTGGGTTGAACGGGCTTGGTCGGAAGCGGACATCTTGAGTTCCTCAGCGTGACAGGCGAACATTGTAGCGCAAGCCTGTGGCGCCTCAGGAGAGTCGCCGTTGCGGCCGAGGGTCACGCCAGAGGAGGGCCGATGGGCACCTGGAACGGATTCACCCACTGGAGCGCCGGACGTGCGCCGGACGCCGCACCCGAGGAGGTTCGGGCGGAAGCCGAGGCTTTTTTGCGGCAGGCGGCCCAGCGCGGCGAGGCGACCCTGATCACCCTGGACGCCGGCTTCCTGCTGGGCTGGCACCCGGAGCTGGAGACCTTTCAGGTCGTGGCCAGGCGGGCCGATGCTCCCGCCGATCTGCCGCCCTTTCTGGCCATGTTGCTGGCGGCTCGCCACGTCCACGCGGGGGCGGACAGTGAGGGGGAGGCGATCGCCTGTTTGCTTGAGAACGTGCGTGCCGCGGTGGCCCAGCTCGAGGCCCAGCCGCCCGCCTGAGCGCGCCGTTCAGACGGGCTCAGCCGTCAGCGGCTCTCCTTGCAAGGGCTGCCTCCGCGGGCCTCCGCTTCCGCGCGGGGCATGGCTTCGCAGCGCGCGCAGGCGTGTCCGCAGTCCTCGCGATGAAACTTCTTGCTGCGCGGGTTGAAGCGGACCTGATCACCCGGCTGCCCTGAGCCGGCCGGACTCGCCGTGGGAGGGTTCAGGCGCAGGTCTTCCCCACGCGTCAAGCGGCCGCGCGGTTTGGCGTGCCGGAAATCGTAAGGGGAGACATCGAGGGGCTCCTGGGGGTTCCAGATGCCCAGTCCCCTGGCGCGCGCATCGGTCTGAGCGGCGGTGAATTCCGCCACGTGTCGTACGTTGGGCGGATAGGTCAGCAGCACCGCGTGCCCGTTGCCGATCAATTCGCGGTTGATGAAGCGGCTTCCCACATAGACATAGCCCAGCAGACGCCCGTAGCGATCGCGGGGCTGGACGTCGGTTTCAACGCGCAGGGGCTGGTTCAGCATGAGGCTTGCGGCGTGGTCTCGCGAACGTGGGCCCCAGGGAACCTGCTTGAGTTCCGGGGCGTCGATGCCCAGCAGGCGGATCTTTTCGCGCCCACCGGACCATTGCAGCGTCACGGTGTCCCCATCGTGAACGGCCACGCAAGTGCCCTCGAGCGGGCTGGCCTGAGCCGCAGGGGCAAGCAGGGCCAAGACGGCCCCGACGCCAATCAGAAGACGGGATGCGGGGCGCAGCCAGGCGCTACGCCGGCCGCGCCGCACGGCCCGGACGCACTCAGAAGATGCCATTGCCGCCATCACTGCCTGCACCGGCCGGAGCGCCGCCGGACGAGTCCCCGCTGGGGCCGCCGCCGCTGGCCCCGCCCGACGGGGCGCCGGCCGCCCCTGCGCCGCTGCTGCCGGCCTCCGCGGGGCCGGCATTGCCCGCTGAGCGGCCTCCGCGGTCGCTGTCACCGCCGCGGGGCCGCGGGGCCTTGTCTGTCGCCACGCCGAGGGCCTTCAAGGCGTCCTGTAAGGCGTCACGCGGGCTGACCGCGCCGGAGGCCTGCGCCTGTTCCTGCGCCTTCGGATTCAGGATGCGGAATTCCCCGTTGGTCTCCTGGTAGATGTACACGGTGGGGATGTACTTGCCCTTGGCGTCGTAATGGGGCGCGGCTTCCGGCAATACCAGCTCCGCTTTGGGAACCGGCGAGGGGCGTTTGGCCGCCACCGGAGTCTGCTGTGGGTGTGGTTTGCGCGGCAGCCGCCGCTCACGCGCTGCCCGCTTGCGGGCCGAGCGGGACGCGCGGGAGGGGGTCGCCAGGGCCCGCTGGGGCTTGGCCATGGGCTGGCCCGGGGATGGCTTGGCCAATGGCTGTTCAAGGGCCGCCCCGGCTTCCGGCTCGAGGGGGTCGCTGCCGTCGGCGGATGCCGCGGAGGCTGACAGCAAGACGGCGGACAGCAGCAGGGCCGCCGCAAAGGGATATACGTTCATCACGGGCTCCTCGTCATTCCAGGGGGCGGGTGCCGGAGCGGCGCCAGGCGTCTATTGCGCTGCGAAGCACCTCGAGCGGCGCCCCGATCGCCGCGCGATGGTGGCCCCATTCGGCCGCCAGATCCGACACCGCCGTCGCGCCGACGCTCTGAGCGGCCCGTTGAAAGTCGACAGCCACCTGCATGCCCTTGCTCATCTCCGGCAGCAGGGCCAGCACCTCCTGTCGCCAGGCCAGGCGTGCGATGGCCACTCGGGCCAGGCTGAGTTCATCCCCCGCGGCGGCGTCGCGCAGCGACTCTGCTCGCACCAGCAACGCGTCGAGATCGCGCAGGACTTCCACTTTGGCGCGTCGTTTTCGTTTCACCTGGCCCAATTCCGTCAACGGTGTGCCCGCTCTCCATGTTTACCCTGCCACATCAGCGGGGGGGCGGCAGCGAGGTCGCGCGCAATTTGAATGAAGAATTATGAACCGTTGATGGCTCAGGGAAGTCGAAAAAATCGCCCAGGGAGATGCATTGAGCCCCCTTCTCTGGTTTAACATAATGCGTTATTTCTGGACACCTGAGATGGCGCACGCAAGTCCGGTGGTTTTTGTCAATAAAAATAATATGTATTTCAAATGTCTAATCAGAAGGAGGAGACCCGATGAGCCATCCGCATTTCACGACGGTGCTGCGGGCCGTGCAGCAACACCCCGGTTTGATGTCCCCGATCATGCTGGAATATCTGCTGCGCGGCGAAACGATCGGCCGGATGGAGGAGAAAGGCCTGTTGCAGAGTCCTTATCTGGGCGTGCTGTCAGCGGTGGCGCCGGAAGAGGTGGCCTCCTGCGTGGCGGACGTGCTGGGTTTGGGCTGGATTGGCCGTGCGGCTGGCTTCTACCCCTCCCTGCGCCTGACGGCGGCCGGGGCGGCCCAGCTGCGCCAGCTGGACGGGCATCCCTGCCAGGAGGC
>JAYKJB010000074.1 GCA_035285325.1 Candidatus Sericytochromatia bacterium | reverse complement strand
CAAGGTGCGGTGCAAATGACGGCACGCCTCCACGTGAACCGTGATCGCATCCGCCCCGGCCTCGGCAAAGGCCTGCAGGTGGCGTTCCGGCTCGACGATCATCAGATGGACATCGAGAAACAGCGCGGTGTGCGGACGCAGCGCCGCCACCACCGGCGCGCCGAAGGTCAGATTCGGCACGAACACGCCATCCATCACGTCGAGATGGAGCCAGTCGGCGCCGGCGGCTTCAACCGAGGCCACTTCCTCCCCCAGACGCGCAAAGTCACCAGCCAGCAAGGAGGGGGCGATCAGAACCTCAGCCATGGGTGTCTCCCGTCCATTCTCCGGCGGCCTGCAAGGCGGCGATCGCCGCCGCGGCGGCGGCCTGACTCGCCTGGCGCTTGCTGTTGCCTGTACCCGCTCCCAACTCACGGCCCGCCAGACTGACGGTCACCTGGAAGCTCATGCGATGCGCCTGCGCCTCGGAGGAGGCCTCGACCTGATAGTCCGGCAGGCATTGCCAGCGCCGCTGGGTGAATTCCTGCAGCAAGGCCTTGGGGTTGTGCTGATCCACCCCGGCCAAGGCCCGGTCGAATTCCGGGCCCAGCCAGCGCTTCAGCAAGTCGGCTGCCACCTGGGGGCCATGGACCACATGGGCGGCGCCGATCAGGGCCTCGAAGGCACTGGCCAGAATGCTGGTCTTCTCCCGACCCTGGGAGCGTTTCTCGGAGGTGCCGAGGATCAGGTGTGGACCCAGATCGAGCGCCTGGGCAACGCGCGCGAGCGTTTCATCGCTGACGGCGTGCGCCCGGATCTGGGTCATGCTCCCCTCACTCATGGCGGGCATGCGGGCAAACAACCACTCGCTGACCACCAGTTTCAGCACGGCGTCCCCCAGGTACTCCAGGCGTTCGTAATGAGGGCGTCGGTCCGACGAGGGGTGCGTCAGGGCCTCGGCGTAGCGCGGATCGTCGTGCGGCGCGGGCAGGCCGGCCCGCTCGACCAGGGGGGCCACGGGACGAGTCATGACAGGCCTCGAAACACCAGACTGGCGTTGTGCCCCCCAAACCCCATGCTGTTGGACATGGCGACCCGCACAGGCTGCTGGCGGGCCTGGCGGGGGACGTAGTCGAGATCGCACTCCGGGTCGGGCTCCTGCAGGTTGATGGTGGGGGGCAGGCACCCGTGGGCGATCGAAAGCACCGTCGCGACCGCCTCGATGCCCCCCGCTGCGCCGAGCAGGTGACCCGTCATCGACTTGATCGCGCTGACCGGGATGCGCGGGGCGTGCTCCCCAAAGACCGCCTTCACGGCCCGCGTTTCGACCACGTCGTTGAGCGGGGTGGAGGTGCCGTGCGCGTTGATGTGGTCCACCTGCGCAGGGTCGAGGCCAGCGGACTGCAGCGCACTTCGCATGGCACGGGTCAGCCCCTCACCGGCCGGGTCAGGCGCCGTCATATGGAACGCATCCGCACTCAGGCCGTAACCGACCAGCTCCGCATAGATGCGCGCACCTCGGGACAGGGCGTGGTCCAGGGTTTCGAGCAGGACCACCCCGGCCCCCTCCCCCATCACGAAGCCATCCCGTCGGGCGTCGAAGGGGCAGCTGGCCTCCGCCGGCGGCACGTCCCGGCTCGACAGCGCCCGGGCAGCCGCAAAGGAGGCCATGCCCAATGGGGTGATCACGGACTCCGCGCCGCCCGCCACCATCACGTCGGCCGCTCCGCGACGTAAAATCTCGAACGCATCGCCGATTGCGTGGCTGCCGGAGGCGCAGGCCGTCACGGGACAGGTATTGGGACCCTTGGCACCGAGGGCGATCGCCACGTGCCCCGCCGCCATGTTGGGGATCAGCAACGGCACGGTGAACGGACTGACCCGGCCGGGCCCCCGCTGCAATAGCTGGGCGTGCTGCTCCTCGATCACCCCCAGCGCCCCCATGCCGGAGCCCAGACAAACCCCCACGCGGCCAGCCTGTTCGGGTGAAAAGCGGAGGTTGCCATCGGTCACTGCCTGGCGGGCCGCCGCCACCGCAAATTGACTGAAACGGGCCAGCCGGCGCGCCTCTTTGCGGTCCTCCAGCCAGTCCAGCGGGTCGAAGTCCCTGACCTCAGCCGCAATCTGGACCGGAAACCCGCTGGCATCGATGTTCTCGATGCGTGAGACAGCGCTGCGGCCTGCGCAGAGGCCGTCCCAGAAAGCCGAGACGTGGCTGCCGAGCGGGGTCACCACGCCCAGACCGGTGACCACGACGCGCGGGAGGCCGTCAGCAGACAGGCCGAGGCGGGCGGATGGCTCGGGGGGACCGGCAGGGTGGGGCAAGGCCGCTCCTTCTTCGGAGACTGGGCAAGGCGCCTGGGGCGAGTGGCCCGCACGGACCAACCATGGCAGTATAGCACCGGATCTGTCCGTCACCGCCGGGGGTTCGCCGTGTTTCAGACGCTCGTTTTTAACAAGCCATACGGCGTGCTCAGCCAATTCACTGACGAGGCGGGGCATCCGGGCTTGTCGCATTTCATCCATCAGCCCGGGGTCTACCCTGCCGGGCGCCTGGACCACGACAGCGAGGGCCTGCTGCTGTTGACCTCGGACAACCGCCTCAAGACCCGACTGACCCAGCCGCGCTTCGAACATCCCAAAACATACTGGGCTCAGGTTGAGGGCATTCCCACTCCTGCGGCCCTCGAACAGCTGGCCGCGGGGGTGGTGATTCAGGGGCAGCGGACCCGTCCGGCCGGGGTCCGGATGCTGGAAGACCCGGACCTGCCCCCGCGCGACCCGCCGATTCGCTTTCGCGCCGCGATTCCGACCTGCTGGGTCGCCCTCACGCTGACGGAAGGCCGCAACCGACAAGTGCGCCGAATGACGGCCGCCGTCGGCCACCCCACCCTTCGTCTCTGGCGCGCGGCGATCGGGCCGCTTCAGCTGGCGGACCTGCCCCCGGGCGCCTGGCGGGCGCTGACCACGGCCGAATTGCAGGCCGTCTATCGTAGCGTGGGTCTTGCGTTGCCTCGTGGCTGAAGGGTGTCGCGGGCGTCGCGGCCTCACTGGTTCAGGATGCCCACCCTGCTTCTGGGGCAGAGGGTCGCGTCTACCCGCTCGAGGGCTGCCGTAGGTTTTCCCGGCGGGTGTTTCACGTAGGGCAAAAAATGGCATAAATGCTTGTGTGGGGCTTCGCTGAACGCAACCCCAAAGCGACGGAGGAACCAAAATTGTCCAGGCATCAGCAGATGGCGGTCGCCTTCTCCCTGCTGCTCGCCCAAGCGCCACTGTGGGGGTGTGTGGGTGAGCCCCCCCGTACAGATGCTCCGGAGTTGATGGGCCGCGTGGCCGCCGGCACGGCCAGGGTTCCCGGGCGTTCGCAGTTCGTGACGCTCACGTTGCCGGACGTCATGCTGCTGGAGGGCCAGACCATCTTGTGGAACGGGGTGGTCCTCAAGGTGGAGAAGGGTGGCGTCTGGCTCCCCCCAGGCTTCCAGGCTGGGGGAGAGGTGCCCGTCTCCGTGCCCGGCCGGGGGACCTTCCGGGTCGACCCCGGCAGGCTCAAGGATGGCATGCTCGTTGCCATCGGCACGATGGGGCCCGAAGGTGCTGCATTCGTGCGGCTCACATTGAAGAACGAGGCCCTGGCGGATGGCCAGAGGTTGACGTGGGCCGGCCAGAGCCTGCAGGTCCTCGAAGGGGGCACCTGGCTCCCCCAGCCCCTACTTTCAGGCGGTGCCGCGCTGGTCACCGTCGAGGGCAAGGGCAGCTTCAACGTGGACCCCGCCTGGCTGCGGCAGGGCCAACTCGCGCTGGACGGCAGCAGCGCCGTCACGACGCAAAAAGCAGGCAGTGGGGCGGCCGTGTCCTCCGATTTCGTGACAAAGGACGCGCTGATTGGCGCCAACCTCCTGCTGACCGATGGCACCAAGGTGGGGCTCACGGCCGGCCTTGAGCTGCTCACCGCGGCCGCGGGGGGCACGCCCGGACAGCAGTCCTTTGGCAGCAGCGTCGGCGGCGGGGAGGTGACCGCCTCTCAGCTGCTGACCGTGCCAGGCTCAGCCACCCGAGATCCGATCACGGGGGCCCTCAGCTTCAACGCGGAGGGCAAGCCCAGCCTTCTCAACGGCGGCGCCAGCCTGCTGACGGCTCTGAAGGAGACGCCGCCCCTCGGCAGCTTAGCGACGCCCGGCGTTGCGGGCGTCGTTTCCAGCAACGGGGGCAGCCTCGTCACGAACAACAGCGGCAGTCTCATCTCGAACAACAGCGGCGGCAGCCTCATCTCGAACAACAGCGGCGGCAGTCTTATCTCGAACAACAGTGGCGGCAGTCTCGTCACGAACAACGCTGCGGCCATCGCAGGTTTCCCCTACTTCCCCGTAGCGCCCCCGCCCGCGAAACTCCAGCTGCTGGCGCTCACCCCCCTGTTGGCCTCCATGGAGCGCCTGTCGGCCAATGGTGTCCGGGAGTATCTGTGGCCCGGCTCCACCACCGTCCGGGCGATCCGATCGGATGGCAAGCCCCTCACGGGCTGGGTGACGACCAACCAAACGGGCGCGTTCCAGCTGAAGTTCGAGCAAGAGGCGCCCTTGGTGTTCTTCGTGCAGGCCAAGCTGAGCCCGCCCGGCCCGGTCGCCACGGTCTACACGGCCTATGCGCTGGCTGTGGCGCCCGCCCAGGATGCCCCGCCCGTGGTGGTTCCCGTGGATGCCAACACCACGCTGACGACGGGGGCGACCCTGCACCTGCTGACCTACATCCCGCCCGAGATCTTGCGTTTGACTGGGCTGGTCTCCAACTACGAGACCGAGGTCGCCAGTCTGCTCGATCCGGGCAAGGGGCAAGGGGATCCCGCAGCTTCCGACACGACGAGTTCCGGAAGTTCCAAGGTCACGACCGAGGAGCAGGCCGCCATTGACGCGTTCCAGGCTTCGATCGACGCCGCGCTCGCGCGCACCACGGTGCTGAAGAGCGCCTGGGGGGCTTTCAACCCCCTGCAGTACACCAGCGATCTGCGGCAGTCCGACCGCGCTCTCAGCCAAGCGGACGCCGAGGCCAACGCACGCGCCATCACGCTGCGGGGCATCTATAACCCCGTGTACCGCATGGCCACGGGAAATAGCCTGACTCCGCGCTCTTTCAAGGCGATCGCCCCTGACTCCCCGGACTTACCCTCTGTAGAGGCCACCCTCGACTCAGCCGGGGTGAAATAATCCAACGCGACCAGTTGCTCCTCAGGACGCGGCAGGACCGGCCACCGTTTGAATCCTGCCGGTGGCCTCCTGCAGTGGATGGGCAAGGTGGATCAGCGCAGCACCGCGGCAAGCACCGTAGGGAACGTCCAGGGGGCTGTCGTTACCGGGGCTCAGCGAAACCCGTTCGGCGTGCTTCAGTGCCGCGTGGGCAAGGGCGCCAGGGTGTATCCCAGTTTGGCTTCAAGTTCGGTGCGGGCCTTCTCGCTCAACTCCGGCGCCTCACCGGCCAGCAAGCTTCGCACGGCGGCCAGCTCCTTGCGGCTCAGGCGGCGCGCCTCCAGCACGTGTTCCTCGAACGCCTCGTAGCAGAGCGGAGCCACCCGGCGCGCGAGGTCGGCCATCACCTCGGCATAGGCGCGCACCTCCATCTGGGCGTGCCAGTCGAGGCGCAACCGCAGGAAGTGGAACAGGTTGTGCAGGTCGATTTGCCAGTACCACTCGGTGTAGAGGCTGACGGGCAAGTTGACGCGCGCGAGCTCCCGCGCCACATCCAGTTCCAAAAACGACTCGTAGTTCGCGTAGATACCGGCCTGCTCGTTCAACAGGGTCTGACGCACCTGCTCGGCAAGGTCGGGCGCGAGGCTCTCACCGCTGCCTTGCTTGTTCAGCTGGCTCTGCGCCTGCACCCGTTCGGGGGCCGGGACGTAGAACTCGTCCTTCATGACTGAATAGCGGCCTGAGATCTCGTTCAGGCTGGCCGTGCGGTGGCGGATCACCTGGCGCGCCACGAAAATTGGCAGCTTCATGTGGAAGGTCAAGACCACCTGTTCGAACGGGCTGGTGTGCGCGTTCTTCATCAGGTAATTGATCAGGCCCGCATCTTCCCGGACGGATTTGGTGCCGCTGCCGTAGGAGACCCTTGCAGCCTGCACCACGCGGGCGTCCCCGCCCATGTAATCGATCAGGCGCACGAAGCCCTTGTCGAGCACGGGAAAGGCCTGATCGAGAATCTCGTCTGCTTCGGGCACCACCAAACGCGCCACCGGAGCCTCCCTCTGGTCGAATCGGGCCGCCGGACCTACCGTCACCCCGAGCCCTATTGATGAAAAATTTAATGCGGAAATAACTGAGTTTAACATGGACACAACCTGATTTTCCTGGAGACTGCCCGATATGGCATATCAGGCAGTTCGATGGAAGCAGGAGTCCAGGCATTGCGTATCGGGGCAGCCAATCCAAGTGCCGCACCGTCCCGAGGGGGCGGCGCCCCTGATCTGCGCTTGCCTTCTGCCGCTGGAGCAGCGATCGGCCAGGACCGCTGGATTCCAAACCCTCCCACGACGCTCCCCCTCGCCATCCCCGGGAATGCGTCGGCCGGCGACACGTCGCGCTGGGTCGCCGATCTGATGCCTGCCCTGCAGGCCGCGGCCGATCGCCTGGGCATGGTGCTTCAAAGCTTGCAAGCAAGCTTGCCTGCCCTCCGTTCAGCCACCCCGCTGGTCGCTCCCGCACCACGGCCTGCTACCCATGCCTGGGCCGCCTCCGCGACCGCCCCTGCCGCGCCCCTGCCGCAAGCCGCGGCGGCCACCGCCTGGACCTTGCCCACCGCTTTCAACGCCCCGCTGCCTGGACAACCGGCTCCGTCTGTGTCCGCCCCGCTTCCCATCGCTTCTCCGTCTTCACCTGCCTCCGCCGAGGCAGCCTCGGCCGTGCAGGCACTCAAGGCCGCCGTCGCGGTCTTCCCGGCGGCGCCCCCGCTGACCTCGAATCTGGCCGCGCCCAGCGCGCCGGTTTCGACACTTCAAGCGGCTCCCATCCCCCCAGTTGCCAATCCGCCGGTCCCGCTGCCTGCCGCGGCACCTGCGCTCAGCCTTGGCGGTTTTCCGGTACTCCCCACCGTTTCGGCGCCCTATCCGCCGGGCTACATGGAAGCTTTGACAGCCATTCGTTCCTTGCAGGAGCAACATCACGCGGTGCCGTCGCAGGAGCCCATGTGGCCGAGCACGCCGACCGTGCCGGCACCTCCCCCGCCCCCGCCTCCACCTCCGCCTCCCCCCGTGCCCGGCGTGCCGGGTCTGCCGGAGCCGGCCTTGCCGACTCCTCCCGCTCAGACCGCAGGCGACGACCAGGCGATCGAACGCCTGAAGGCGATGCCGGCCGAAGAACTGGCCCGTTTGGGGCGGACCGACAAGCGGGCCTTCCTGGAAGCCTTGCGGCCGGCCGCGGAAGCCTCCGAGCGTCGCTACGGCGTGCCAGCGGCCGTGACCATGGCGCAGGCGGCGCTTGAAACGGGGTGGGGCAAGCACATCATTCCTGGGTTCAATATTTTCGGCATCAAGGGCAAGGGGCCGGCCGGCACCATCAACCAGGGCACCTGGGAGGTTTACGACGGCAAGAAGGTCAACATCAATGCGAACTTCGCCCGCTACAACGACTTCTTCGAGGCCGTGATGCTCCACGGAAAGCTGTTCCACAACGGTTATTACGACAAGGCTGTCAGCGGCTTTGCTCAGGACCGCGATCCTCACGCCTTCGCGCGCCGCATCACCGGCATTTACGCCACCGACCCGAGCTACGGCGAGAAGCTGTCCAGCATCATGCGGACCTACGGCCTGGCCTGAGCGCCACGGCCCGTGCTCCAGGGAAAGCCGTGTGGCGCGTGCCCCTGTCGGGTACGAGGCGACCTGGGCCCGGTGAGCGAGTGGTCGCAGGACAGCCCAGGCTAGGGACTGCATGTCCGTTGGGGGGCAAGGGTGCAACTGGTCGATCGGGTCGCCCTGGTGACGGGGGCTTCGCGCGGAATCGGGCGGGCGATCGCCCGCTCGCTGGCTGCCGAGGGTGCACGGGTCTACATCAATTATTACCGGGATGAAGCCGCCGCGAACGAGTTGGTGGCCGAGCTGACCGCGTCAGGCAGCTTTGCCTGCGCCCTGCAGGCTGATGTCTCCGTGGGAGAGGCATGTCGTGCCATGGTCGCTGCTATCGTCGAGGCCGAAGGGCGCCTCGATGTGCTCATCAACAATGCCGGCATCACGCGTGACGCGCTGCTGGTCCGCATGTCCGACGACGCCTGGGATGCCGTGCTCGACACCGACCTGACGGCCGCCTTCCATACCTGTCGTGCAGCCCTCCGCCCCATGCTGAAGACCCGCTTCGGCCGCATCGTCAACGTGTCTTCCGTGATCGGGCTGCGGGGCAATGTCGGCCAGACCAATTACGCCGCCGCCAAGGCCGGCTTGATCGGCTTCAGCAAGGCTTTGGCCCGCGAAGTGGCCAACCGGGGAATCCTGGTCAATGTCGTGGCGCCTGGCTGCATCGCATCGGACATGTTCGACGGGCTCGAGGCGGCGCAGCGTGAGCGCCTGCTGCAGGAGATCCCACTCGGCCGGGTTGGCCGACCGGAGGAGGTCGCCTCCCTGGTCACCTGGCTCGTCTCTCACGGGACCTACCTCACGGGCCAGGTGTTCGCGGTGGACGGAGGGCTGACCACTTGATATATGGTATGCTCAGCGCGTGATGCGCCCCTTCACGGGAGGAGTTCTGAAAATGGTCGCCAGCGAAAGCGAAGTGTTCGAACGGATCAAGAAGATCGTGATCGAGCGTTTGGACGTCAGTGATGCCTCGGTCACGCTGGACGCGGGATTCACCGAAGACCTCGGAGCGGA
>JAYKJB010000073.1 GCA_035285325.1 Candidatus Sericytochromatia bacterium | reverse complement strand
GAGCCCACGCTGGCGAGCCAGCAGCGCGGCAATCTGCTCCGGCTGCCTCCGCAGCAGTTCGATCAGGACCTCGTGCAGGGCGGAAAGTGGCATGCCTCCAACCTAGCACGAAATCGAACACATGTTCGAATCGTTCGCGGGCTGTTCTTGAGGAAGCGCTGGGTATCCACTGGACACAGGGGCGATCGCCGCGGGAGCATGGACGGGGCACCAGTGGCCCGCCCGCCAACGGAGGACGCCTGTGGACCCGCTCGACCCCATCCTGGCCTCACTGCTGCAGCAGCACTGGGGCTTCTCCGAGCTTCGCCCGCTGCAGGGCGAGGCCGTGGCGGGGGCCCTGAGCGGGCGAGACGGCCTGGTGATCCTGCCGACGGGCGGTGGCAAGTCCCTGTGCTACCAGCTGCCCGCCCTGGCGCAGGAGGGGCTCACGGTGGTGGTCTCGCCCTTGCTCGCGCTGATTCAGGACCAGGTGGACGGCTTGCGCGCCATGGGCATCGAAGCTGCCGCGCTCACCAGCGTGCAAGACGCGGAAGCCCGCAGCGCCATCCGGGAACGCGTGCGGGCCGGTGAATTGAAGTTGCTCTACGTCGCGCCCGAGGGCCTGGTCGGCGCCGAGGGTGAGATGCCGTCCGGTCTGCGGGCCCTGCTGGCGGACGCGGCGCTGGCCGCCTTCGCCATCGACGAGGCCCATTGCATCAGCCAGTGGGGCCACGAGTACCGTCCGGCCTATCGGCGTCTGGCCTTGTTGCGCAAGCAGTTCCCGGGCGTGCCGATCCGCGCTTTCACCGCCACGGCCACCGAGGCGGTGCGCCGCGACATCGTGGAGACGCTGGGACTGCGGGCACCACAGCTACTGGTGGGCGATTTCGACCGCCCGAACCTGACCTACCGGGCGATTCCACGGAGCAAGGGGCCTGAGCAGGTGCTCGAGGTGATCGCCGCGAATGCCGGGCAGGCCGGTATCATTTATTGCAATTCGCGCAAGGAGGTCGAAACCCTGGCGCAAACGCTGGCCAAGCAGGGCGTGCGGGTGCGTCCCTACCACGCGGGTCTCGACCCGGCCAAACGCCAGCGCAACCAGGCCGCCTTCGCCAGCGAGGCGATCGACGTGATCGTGGCGACGGTGGCGTTCGGGATGGGCATCGACCGCTCGAACGTGCGCTTCGTGGTGCACACGGCCATGCCGAAGGCACTCGAGGCTTACCAGCAAGAGGCGGGGCGGGCAGGCCGCGATGGCCTGCCCGCCGTCTGCGTGCTGCTGCACGGCGCCGGCGATGGCGTACAGTGGCGACGGCGCATGGAAGGGGACCTGCACGGCGAGGCGCTCGAGGCGGCGCTGGCCCGCCTGGCGGCGATGGAGGCCTATGCCACCACCGTCGCCTGCCGCCACCGGCTGCTGGTGGGCTACTTCGATCAGGAGTATGCGCCCGAGTCGTGCGGGGCCTGCGATGTCTGCCTGGGCGAGCAGAAGACGCTGGCTGACGCCGACCCTCTCATCCGTGCTCTGCTGAGCGGGGTGGTCGCGACGGGGCAGCGCTTCGGGGCCGCCCACGTGGTGGATGTGCTGCGGGGCGCCCGCAGCCAGCGGGTGCTGGAGTTGCGCCACGACGCCCTGAGCTGCCACGGCAGCCTGGCCCGCCATGCCGCGCGCGACCTCAAGGTATGGCTCGGGCAGCTGGCCGAACAGGGGCTGCTCGAGCGCCGGGGCGAGTGGGGCGTGCTGGCGCTGACGCCGGCCGGTCAGGCGGCGCTCGAAGCGGAGGCGATCGCCACGGTCCGCCTGACGGCCGCGACCGCGACCAAAGAAAGCCCCAAAACCCGCGGTGGCGCAGTCGCTTCGCGGGGTTCAGCCGAGCAAGGGGTCTTCGAGGCGCTGCGGGACTGGCGGCGGGCGCTCGCCGCCGAGTGGGACGTGGCCCCTTACATGGTGTTGCCGGATACGGCCCTGTGGGAACTGGTCGACACCCGCCCCGCAAGCCTGGCCGCTTTGCGGCGCGTGAAGGGCATCGGCGATCGCCGCGCGGAACGCCTCGGTTCCTCGTTGCTCGAGGCCCTGGCCGCCGCCTGCGCGGAAGCGGGGCTGCCGCTCGCGAGCGCGGAAGCCATCATCGCAACCACCGACCGGGGAGATGAGGCGGAGGTCTTCGCGCAGCTGAAGCGCTGGCGCCTGGCGCAGGCGCGGGAACGCGGCGTGCCGCCCTTCATGGTGTTCGCGGATGCCGTGCTGAAAGAGGTGGCGCGTCGGCGTCCGCCCTCGCGCGCCGCGCTGCTTGGCATCAAGGGCATCGGGGAGCGCAAGCTGGAGGAATTTGGCGACGCCCTGCTGGCGGCGCTGGCGGAGGCCTGCGGCGCCTCGCCGCCCGCGTCGGCGCTGGCGGCCAGCGAAACGGCCCAGGTCTACCTGCGCACGAAACCGGAGGTCAGCCCCCCAGCCGCCCCGACGGACGAGCCCGCCAACCGCTCGCGCTCGGAACAGGGTGCCATTCGCACTTCCAGACCTGCAGATGGGACCACCGCCGGGTCGAAGAGGCCCATCCCGGCGGACGAGCCAACAGCCCTTTCACGCACGGAACAGGACACGCTCACGCTGCTGCGGGAGGGGCATGCACCCGCGGCGATCGCCGGGCTGCGGAAGCTCCAGGAATCCACCATCTACACCCACCTGCGGGCGGCCATCGAGGCCGGGCAGCTCGGCCCGGAGGACTTCCTGCCCGCCGACACGCGCGCCGAGCTGTCGCAGGCGGCCGGCCTGCTGGGGCCTGAGATGGCCTGGGCACCAATGCGGGCACTGCTGCCCGTCGATGTACCCGACGGAGCCCTGACTTGCTGGCTGGCCGCCACCGCACAGGCAGACTGCGCGCCCAGCTGCCCCGACCCGGCCCTGGCGGCACGCTGCCAGGCCCTGCTGCGCGCGCTGGAGGTCCCCCAGGCCGGCTTGGCCCGGCGGCTCGCGCTGACGCTGAACGAGCCGGCCCAACCGCTGCGGGCGCTGGCCGCCTACGCCCTGGGCCGACTCGGCGGCGAGCAGGCCGGCGCAGCCGTGCAGCAAGCCCTGAGCCAGGACCAGGCCCCCTCCTCAATCGTCGCCGCGGCCCTGCTGCGGGCGCTGGGGGATCTGGGGCGCGGCCAGGCGATCGCGCAGGTGCGCGCCCTGACGGCCGACACCGCCGCCCCCCCCGCCTGGCAGGCCCTGGCCCGCAAGGTGCTCCAGCGCCTGGAAGCAGCGAGCGAGGAACCACGCGAGGCGTCGGCCTTTTAAGGCGAGGCTGGGAAACGAGCAGACCGCCTGCGAGGGCGTTAAGTCTCAGCGCGAGACGGATGGGCCGTCAGTGAGCCGCCAGCCAGGCCGTCAGGTCGTCGTGGCTTTCAAAGCCTGGCGCGGCCAGGTACAGCTGCTCCAGGGCGGCGAGAGGCAGGGCTTCAATCCGGGCGATCGCTTCCGCACCCGGCAGCGAACCCCGAGTGCCCAGTTGCCGCGTAATCACGCGCAGCAAGACCTCGCGGGCACCTTCTGCCTTAGCCTCTTCCAGCGCCTTCCTGGCGTTCTTGAAGAAGCGAGTGTTTTCCAGGCCCATGTCGACCTCCAGATACGTCCACAGTGAGGAATCCAGGTGCCAGCGCAGGAATTCATCGTAACCGAGCTGGTCCGTCTCTGACAACGCCGTCAGACTCGACAGCGTGACCTGTAATAACGAGACATCCGCCGGGTCGCGGCAGTGCATCAGCGTCTGCAACAGGGCCGGGTACGGCCGCCCGCTCAGCGCCTCCGGCCCCTCGCGGGGCAGGCTCTCGGGCCCAAGTACCAACGGCCGGAAGTGCTGCTTGGCGTTGATGCGAATCGGTTCCGCCGCCCAGCGCGCCACCTGGGCGTGAGGCGTCACCACCAGCAGCTCGACGTCGCAGCCCCAACGCGCCACGGCGGCGGCCACGTATTGCAGCCAGGTCGCACGCTTGCTCGCATCCCGGCGCAACTGGACCTCCACCACCACCACCAGCTGGGGACGCGAGGGCTGCCCGAACAGCACAATCAGGTCGGCGCGACGGGTCAGAGGGAGCGGCCGCCCCAGTTCCTCGGGCGCCAGGTGCACCGGCACGGCGTCCAGCTTGAGCCCACGCTGGCGAGCCAGCAGCGCGGCAATCTGCTCCGGCTGCCTCCGCAGCAGTTCGATCAGGACCTCGTGCAGGGCGGAAAGTGGCATGCCTCCAACCTAGCACGAAATCGAACACATGTTC
>JAYKJB010000072.1 GCA_035285325.1 Candidatus Sericytochromatia bacterium | reverse complement strand
CTGCCGCGACCCGGCGGATGTCTCGTTGCTGCAGGTCACGCTGTCGAGCCTGACGGCGTTGTCAGAGACGGACCAGCTCGGTTACGATGAATTCCTGCGCTGGCACCTGGAGTCCTCACTGTGGACGCATCTGGAGGTCGACATGGGCCTGGAAAACACCCGCTTCTTCAAGAACGCCAGGAAGGCGTTGGCAGAGGCAGAGAATCGTGGTGAGGCGCGTGGCGAAGCACGTGGTGAGGCCCGCGGCCGGGCCCGCGGGCGAGTCGAGGGGACACGAGAGACGCTGATCCGCCTGATCGCGCAGCAGCTCGGCACCCGCTTTTCGCTGCCGGGTGCGGAGGCGATCGCCCAGATGGAGGCCCTGCCGCTCGCCACCCTCGAGGCCCTGGCCCTGGCCGCGCCCCATTTCCAGGGGCACGACGACCTGACCGCCTGGCTCGCGGCCCACTGAGCGCGCGGCGATCGCCCCTCAGTGAGCCGGGACCCTGGGAGGGTGACGCCCCGATGTCAGGCCGGCCGGGTCGCCGTCGCCAGGAAAATCGAGTAAAGCCTGCCGTCGCGCGCGATCTCACAGGCCGTTTCGACGGCCAGATTGCTGAAACCAGCCTCTCGCAGGCTCTGCAGGAGGGTTTCCCGCCGGAAGCCGTGGTGAAAGACGCCCTCTGTTTCGGGAGGGTGGAAGTCACCCTCTTCCGCGTCGAGGTCGGCCACGGCCAGCCGGCCACCGGGCCGCAGATGTTCGAAAAATGTGCGCAGCAAGGTCGCCGTGTCTGCGACGTGGTGCATGGCCATCGCGCTGACGACCAGGTCCACCTGGTAGCCGAGGGGGGTTTGAAGCAGGTCCTGACAGACCGGCTCGACGATCCCCCGCAATGCCGGCTTGGCGGCCAATTGTGCCAGCATCGCGGGAGACACGTCCGCGGCCACGATCCGTGCCACGTGGGGCGCCAGTCGCCCTGACAGCAGACCGGTGCCGGCCCCGAAGTCGAGCACGACCAAGTCAGGTTCCAGCGGCACGCGGGCGAGAAGCGCCGCACTCACTCCCTCGGAAATCTGCTGAGGAAGCGGCTTATGGTCGTACTCATCGGCCTTTTCAGCAAAAGGATCGGACATCGGATGCTCCTTGGGAGCCCTCATTTTGCCGCAAGCACCACGGAACTGCCAGCGCGCGGGTTTTACCGGGGCGCGTGCAGGACTTGGGCGTCGAGGGAAGGACGGCTCCAATGGCGATTGCGCAGGGATGCTCATCGATTGACCACAAGTGTCGGACAAGCGGGCCGCTCTCGCCCATCCGGGGCATCGCGGGAGCAGCCCCATCTTTGGCAAGTCGCCGGCGCCGCTGGAGGCGCGAGGCATGGTGAACTTCGTCCGCTCGACACTCGTGTCCGATACCCTTCAGGGGGATCCGTCGGCGGGCTTCATCACGGCGGCGACCACCCCGTTGAAGCGCGTGACTTGCCAGAGCCCTGCTTCGTTTCGGGCCACGGAGATGGGGCGACCGCCGCCGCCGGCATTGCGATACCCCTCCGAGCGTACGAAGAACTGCCACTCCTCGACCTCCCGCCCCGTCGTGGCCCGGGCGTATTGATCGAGGCGGCCGCGGGCACCTGGTTGCAGGTACAGCGCCACGGCATAGGGTTTGGCCGGCGCGTAGCCATTGGCCGGGCTGGCTCCCTTCCAGTAGGCCCGGGCGGTGGCGGGCGAACCTTCGAGCACGCGGTTGATTTCCCAGGTTCGCGCCTCGGCGATGAGCTTGCCCTGATGCGCCTCTGGCGCGCGGCTGTCCTTCAGGTGGCGCGCATCCACGGCGAGGGTGAGCAAGGTTCTGCCAAGCGTCCGATTTTCCGCGTAGATGTTCAGAGCGACGAGGAAAATCGCGACGGCTCCCTCCGGCGAGGTGGCAAGTTGGTCTCGCAAGGCCAAGAACGCCTCGACCGTGGCCGGGAGTTCCCGGATGCCGAGGTCCACGTCCCGGCCTTCCGCCTGCTGGGCGGCCAGGGCAGGGCGAATTGGCGCGACCGGGCTGTCGAACAAGGCGCCCGCAAAAGCCAAGCAGAGGGAGAGGCGAATCAAGGGATGCACTGGGATGGGTCTCCGCGCAATCGAGTGGGCTGGTCCCGACCGGACTTACTCATCGCTCATACCCCCGAACGCGGCAGGGCATCATACAGGGCCTGCAGGGCGCTGCCCGTCTCGGCGACGACGCTCAGCGGGCCCTGAAAGCTCAGGCTGGTCCGCGCTGCCTGCCGGTGGGTGTTCACCTTCAGGGGCCCTGCCTGGAAGCTGTCCGGCAGGCGGTCCACTGCCCAAACGGCTGGATTGAGCTCGAGCACTCCCCGTATCTGCGAGCGACGTTGCACCTCGACGCGGGCCTTGAATTTGATGCGGTCCACACACTCCAGCACCAACTTGGAACCGCAGGCCGTGAACCAGGAAATTCGGGCCCGGCGCTGTCGGTGATAGCTTTTCAGCGTTCCAGACGCAGGGCTGAGGGCCCATCGGTAGGGCATTCGTTCGATGGCGCTGCCCAGATCCAGCTGGACCCGACAGGGCGCTCCCTTCAGCGCATCGTCTCGCCAGTGATGTAACAAGGCGGCCAGCTGCAAGAAACGTTCCTGCTCGGCCGCCCTCTGCGCGGTTTCATGACGCCCCTTGAACCAGGCCGCCGAGATGAAGGGGAGGCCCAGAACCCCCAGCACGATCACCGGCTCCGGACTTTTCACGAGGGTGCCCAGCAGCAGCAAGGCCAGGCTGGCGATGAGAACAACGGGCAGAAGTTTTTTGCGGAGTTGATGCCGAGCGCTTTGTGCCACCGTCTCGAAGTGTTGCACCACGCCGCTGTAGATCTTGACCCGGCAGGCTTCCAGACTTCCTTTGGCCTGAAACAGGTGATCCACGCCAGCCCGGCTGCTCAGTGGACCGACCTCCCGCTGTCGGGTCGCCTGGGCCGCCACGGCTCGCACGGCATCGGCGGCCTCGCGTGGCACGCCCATCAGGCCAAGCACGTCGACGGAACCCTGACGCTTGCGGAGGGGCATGACTTCGCGGGCGTGTGGGCCGACGGCGAAATAGAGGTGGAGCGACTTCGCGTCATGGGGAACCTCCGACACCTGGCCGAGCTCCGCCGGACCAAAGGCGAGCACGAGCTCGGGGCGGCCCCTTCGAATGATCAACACGCGGCGATTCGTCACGCCGTAGACCAGCCTGCTTGCCCGTCGCCATTGCAGGAAAGGGTAAGCGATGGCGTACAGCCCGAAGGCCACTGGGAGCAGCCCGAGCCATCCCATCAGCAGCGGCCCTACGACGATGAAAGGCAAGGCCGCGATCGGGAAGCAGCCCGATGCGCCCACGAACGGGGCGATGGGGGGGGCGCCGCTCCAAACGAGCGACTCACCAGGTTCGAGATGGTCGTTCAGGGTCACGTTGCCTGGGCTCACCCCGCTGATATACCCGGGCAGTCGGCTGGTGTGAGCGAGGCGGCATCGCGGCGCTTCGCCTGTCCCACTATCTCGGGCTTTCGGAGGGTTACTGGCTCAACGTGCAGGCCCGCCAAGCTTTTTCGTGGCGCGTGAGGCGCTGGCCGCGGAGTTGAGTCGGATTCGCCCTCGGGAGACGGCTTGGCGTCGTGGGCGAAGCTAAGAGCCGACCATTGATTTAATACGCTGTTAAGAGCCGCGCATCCCGCTGTTGTCGCCCTGTTGGCCCGCCTTGTGACGAGTCCTTCACCTCTCCCCCTGCTCGCATGAACAGGAGCCACCGCGATGCACGTTGCGTCTTCTTCTCACCACCCCCAACCCACGCACGCGCCGGCCGGCCCCCCCTCGAAGTCGCACCACGCGAACAGCCGGCCCCTGGCGGCAGCCCCCGCCGCCCAGCACTCAGCGCTCCAGCAGGACGAATACGCCCCATCTGGCGGGCGGGCCTCAAGCTTGACATTACCGGACGGCAAGCCCGCGCCCGAAGGCCCGAAGCCGGCGGTGCAGCCCGCAGGCCAGGCGGGCACGGCCGGGGAAGGGGCCTCCGCGCACCGGGGTCCTCAGGCCGCGCGGCAGCCTGACCACCCAGCCAAGGATGCGACTGAGCACGCCAAGGACGACCCCCACGCCGCTGAGCACGGCACGGGTGCCGTCTACGCGAAGGACTCCTACGAGCCCGGCGGCAGCCACGCAATGGACCAGGTCGGGGCCGCCAATACCGGCCGCGAATTGGGTCATGCGGCCCACCGAGTGGCCACGGCAGCGCCAGGCGAGCGGCTCCAGTCGCTGGTACGCGAGGGGAGCCATCTGGCCCATGGGGCGGCCGCCGAGGCCAGGGCGGCCGCCAAGGGCCTCGGCGCCCTGGGCAGCGCCGCCGGCCGCTTCGTGCCCGGGCTCAACGCAGCGGTGGCGCTCAACGACTCCCGTCACGCCATCGAGGTCGCGGCCAAGCCGGGGGTGCCCGGCTTGGTCAAGGGCCTCGCCGCCGTGACGGCGGGCTTCTCGATTGTCGCTGCCGGGAACCTGCCCGTCGTCAGCCACGCGGCCGGCGTGGCCGCGGGCGTCATGGGCACGGCAGAGTTCGCGGCGGAGGCCATGCTGCACGGCGCGCACTAGCGCGGTCCCTGCTCTCAGGCTGGGGGGGCTTCGCGCTACCGAGGCCTGGGGGGCCCCCTCAGATCACCTCGTCCGGGTTGATGTTGCCCCAGATTGGCATATCCGGGTCGATGTAGGGCACCTCACTCCCCCACTCATCGGCCTGCATCACGGCCGTGAGCCAGACTTCCGTGACCCGATCCACC
>JAYKJB010000071.1 GCA_035285325.1 Candidatus Sericytochromatia bacterium | reverse complement strand
GGACGCCGGTCGAATTGCTGCTGCCGAAAATGGAGATGGTCGATGAGCCTGCATTGGCGCAGGCCAGACCGAAGGGGCCAATGTCGATGCCCCGTGCATCGTTGCCCACCGTGACGGAGCCGCTGATGGCGTTGTTGAGGATGCGCTGCACGGTGTTGTTCGAGCATGTCACCCAGACCCCGTCGCTGTTGTCGACCACGATGCCCTTGCAGCCCGTGGCCGTGATGGTGGCCAGCGTGGTCAGCGCGTTGCCGCCCGGCCAGCTGTAGTGCTTCAGGGTGTTGGCGCTGGGATAGGCCACCCAAATGCTGCCCTGACTGGTCACGTCGATGGCCGTGGGGGCCGAGCCTGGTGAATAGTTCGTGCCGTTGGCGTTCGAGTTGTTGAAGGTTTTGACCGTGCCGGAGGCCACATCGATGCGGGCGAGTTGCACGGTGCCAGCGTCGCTGACCGTCACCCAGACGGCATTGCCGGAGGGGTCGACGGCGACGCCCTTGTGGGTGAAGCCGATCTCGTAGTTCGCCAACTTCGTGCCGTTGCTGTCCAGCTTGGCGATCTGGGTACCCGTGTCGGCTGAGACCCAGACGCTTCCATCCGGTCCTACCGCCACGTCATTGGGTTTCTTGTAGGCCACATCGAACACGGCGGTGGCGTTTGTGTTCACGTTGATGCGATGAACGTCCTGGGTGCCATCCGCATTCGCCGCGTCGTTGGCATTGGACACCCAGATGTAGTTGTTGGTCCTGTCGTAGGCAATGCCCTCAGGCTGGCTTGTGACGCTGTAGGTGTTCTCAAGCGTGCCGGTTTTGCTGTAGCGCTTGACCTGATTCGTGGATGGGTGCGACACCCAGATCTTGCCATCCTTGTCGACCACCACGTCCTCCGGGGCGGGGCTCACGGAGAAGCTCGTCACGGGGGTGGTATTCAAGTTGACGTTGCCCAGGGCCGGCGACAGATGGTCGCTGCTGTAGGTCTGGGTGGCCCCTGGCAGGTTGGTGGCATAGTCACTGGCGGCATTCAGGCTGTCGTCGGCGGTCATGATGCGGTCGGTGTCGGAAGCGCTGTAGTCATAGGCGAACCAGGCGCCGTAGCGATCGGTGGTGTCGTGGTCGTCGAGGTAGAGGGGACGGGAGTACCAGACATCGTCGCTGGCGAGGTTGATCCAGGCACAGACGGGTCCGTTTTTGCGGGTGACGTTGACGAAGGCGTAGAGGGGTGCGTTGGTGGCGACGGTGGTGCTGTTGCCGTTGGCGTCGGTGAGTCCGGTGTAGCTGCCGTCCTGAATCTCGATGGCGGGTGGGGTGAGGATGCCCCTGGTCGAGATGGCGTAGGTCTTGTCGGTGCTGGTGCTGGTGTTGAAGTAGTGGAAGTACCCGGCGCCGTCCCCGAGCATGATCTTGCCGTCGAGCACGACGCAGGGGCTGAAGATCTTGTGTCCTGAGGGGTTGTAGGTGGAATCGACGATGGCGGTGGCGGTGGCGACGGTGTAGTCGGTGCCGCTGAGGCTGGAGGTGGTGGGGGTGATGGTGTACTTGAAGACGTGGCCGTCATTGCGGGGGACGTAGACGATGTCCTGGTGGTCGGCATCGTTGGAGACGATGGGGTCGAGGGTGGGGGCGATGCCCTCTCCTTCGCTGGTGCTGCCTCCCCCTCCGATGTCGGTGGAGCACTGGACGGTCATGGTGGCGCCGCGGGTGTCGACGACGAAAAAGGTGCCGTCGTCGGCGAGCAGGTAGGCGCGGGAGCAGCGGGGGCTGAGGCTGACGTAGGTACTGGAGAAGGTTTTGTTGAGGTTGAGTCCGCGCGGGGTATCGAGCGGGTTGTCTCGTTTGAGCTTGAGCAGTCGTCCTTCCTTGGTGAGGAAGAAGACACGGTTGTGGAGTTCGTTGGGGTCGTTGCTGGCGACGAGGGTGCTGGCGGCGCCGTTGGTGACGATGTCGTTGCTGCCGAGGGCCACCCCCGAGAGGGTCGCCACGTTGCTGAGGGCGGAGAGGGTGATGCCGGGGTAGCTGTTTCCGCTGACGGTCCAGCTGGCGGCGGGGTCTGGCCAGGCTTGCAGGCGGTAGCTGCTCTGGTCGCGCTCGTCGGCAAGTTGCTTGAGCCAGCTTTGCCGCTGGGCGACGAGCGAGGGGGCGCTGATCTGCTGAGTGGCCCAGTCGATGCGCCTGGGGTGCAGGAGGTTTTCGGTGCGGGGTCCGAGCGTGAGGGTGGGGGGGCGCGTCGTTGGGGCCACCGGCAGGACGGGCGGCGTGCGCTGACAGCTGAGCAGGATGAGCTGCACGAGCAGGAGCAGGAACAGGCGGTGGGGAGTGGCATTCCAGGCTGGAATGGGCACGTCGGGACCTCATGACGGAGCGTCCCATCCGTGCGAACGCTCCCTCTCTTACTTACCCGCGCGGACGGGGGCTGAAAGCCCTTGGGTCGTTTGACCGATCCGCGCGATTCAGTGGGCGAAGCGAAACAGGCTGTGGGCGCCGTCGAGCCCCACGTAGAGGCCCTCGCCGCTGGTGCCGCTGGCCGCGAACGGATCGAGCAGCAGCACCGGGCTGCCCCCCTCGCTGTTGAGGGCGCCCTGGCTGAAGCTGTTCGACACCGTGGTGCTGGGGCCATCGGCGACCATGCGGTCCGCGCTGGTGGTCTGGTCGAGCGGCAAGCTGAATTTTGAGAGGGCGTAGTCGAAGGACTCGGCGCTGCTGCTGCCGCCGCTGGGACGCTGGCTCAGGACGTAGATGGCGCTGAGGTCCGAGTTGACGACGGGCGTGGTGGTGTTGCGCACGTACTGGCTGCCCCCGTCGAGCGTGGCCCCCCCGTTTTCACTCAGGCGCCCGAGCCGGGCCGTGTTGAAACGGGTGTAGCGCGTGCCGCTCAGGGTTGCGGTGGAATAGGCGGTGTCGCACCAGGTCTGAGGCGTCGTGAAGTCGAGACTGAAGAGGGTGTTGGTGTTGAAGACGTAGACGCGCCGGCGGCCGTTGCTGACATCGATGATCGGGGCCGTGGCCACCGGGGCCAGCGGCGGGTTCAGGTGGCGCTTGTAACGCAGCGTCAGCAAGGGGCGGCTATCACTGGGCCCCGCCACCCCGCTGGCGCTGCCGGCGGCTGAAAACTGGGGCGCAAACAGGGGCGGGGTGCTGCCGCTGGTGAAGGCCTGAAAGGGCCCCCCCCGCCAGTAAATCTGGTCGGTTCCGGTGACCGTCGCATCATAGCGCAGGCCGAAGGCATGGTGGGGCACCGGCACGGTCTGCGCCATCCCTCGGGTCACATCCAGGCTGTAGGGGGTATTGGCGGTGAAGCCGCTGATGGCGTTCGCACTGCCCGTCAGCGCCCCCAGGTTCTCCGTGAAGGCGGGGGCCTGGCTGGCCGTCAGGCCGCGTTGACTGGACCAGGGGGTGGTGCCTCCGGCCTCGAAGGCCCCGCTGGCACCCTCGCGCAGGGGGCGCCCGAGGCGATACACCTCAGGGGGATAGCAAGACGTGCTGCGCCCATTGGTGCGCAGGCCCAGCGTGGCGGAGACCAGGGTCGATCCCGTCGCCACCTGGTCGCAGGCGCTGTCGAGGAAGCGCAGCAGGCTGCGCACGCCCACGCTGCTGTTGGTGCCGACCTGCGTGACGCTGTTGGCGCCGGTGTTGGCGATCGCCAGGCGCCCCACGCCCACGGCGATGCCGCGCGGATCACTCTGGGTGGCGATGCTCAGGTCGATGCGGCCCTGGTTGATGCGCTTCACGTTGCCATCCCCGCTGGTGGCCCAGACGGCGCCGCTGTTGTCGACGACCAGACCCTTGCAGGCGTTGACCTGGTAGTCGGCCAGGGTCGTCAGGCTGCCCGCCTGGTAAGCGAACTGGCGCACGCGGTCGGCCTCCGGATAGGCCACCCAGACGGTACCGTCCAGGCCCACCGCCAGGGCTCCGGGGGTTTCGCCCGGCAGCAGGTCGGCAAAGTGGCTGACGGTCAGCAGCGCGGTGTCGACGCGGGCCAGTTGCAGGTTGGGGTCGCTGAGGGTCTCCCAGACGGCCCCGCCGTTGGGGTCTGCGGCGATCGCCAGGCCCGGCGCATCGGTCGGGATGTCTCGCGAGCCGCCCGGCAGCGTCGCCGCCGAGACGGTCGCCGACGCATCGAGCTTGCGGATGTTCTCGTGCATGTCGTCGTTCTTGGCGTGGGCGTACCAGACCACCCCGTCCGGGTCCACCGCGACATCGACCGCGTTGTGGTTGATGCGGGTGGCACTGGTGGTGGTGCAGCTCGTGCAGCTGCCCGTATTCGGGAAGAAGACGTTGAGGCGCTCCAGGCCAGCCGCCACGGCCGTGGATTCGCCGAAATTGGCCACCCAGACGGCGTCGCCGAGTGGATGGTAGGCCAGGCCCCTGGGGTTCTTGCGCACGGTGAAGGTTTTTTCGAGCGTGCCGCTCTGGTTGTAGCGCCGCACGAAGCCGTTGGAGAGGCCATTGTCGTTGGTCACGTACAGCTTCCCGTTCTTGTCGAAGGCGACGTCGGGCGGGCTCGTTCCGGTCGAGAAGTGGCTCACGCTGCCCGTGGCGATCGCCACGTTGGCCAGGGCCGGTGCCACCACATCCTGCGAGAAGGCCACACTCGCACCAGGCAGGGGGGTAAGGTAGTCGTCGGCCACGTTCAGGCTGTCTTCGGCGGCGACGTAGCGGGTCACGTCGCTGGCCAGGTAGTCGTAGGCGAACCAGTCGCCGTGGGGGTCGCTGTCGTGGTCGTCGAGGAACAGGGGACGGGAGTACCAGACGGCCTCGCTCAGAAGATCGATCCAGGCGCAGACCGGGCCGTTCTTTTGCGTGACGTTGACAAAGGCATACAGCGGGGCGTACAGCGCCACATTCGCCGGCTGGCCAAGCCGGTCCGTGAGCCCGCTGTAGCTGCCATCCTGGATCTCGATCGCCGGCGGCGCTTCGATCGCGCTCAGGGAGACGGGAATCTGCTGGCAGTTGGCCGGATTGCGGGTGTCGTGCCGGATGAAGCGGCCCGCCGTGTCGCCCAGCAAGAGGGTCCCCCCGAGCGCCACACAGGGCGCCATCAGGCGGTGATTGGACGGATTGTATTGGGCATTCGCGATCGGCGCGGCGTTGGTCACCATGTGGGTGGCCTGCGGCACCAGGCTGCTGGTGCCGGGTTGCACCAGGTATTGCTGCACCTGACCGTCATTGCGCGGCACGAACAGCGTGTCGAGCGCATCGTCGTGGCTCGACATCAACGGATCGAGGGCGGCAGCCAGGCCATACCCTTCGTGCGTGCCGCCGGCCACCCCGATGTCTCCCGTGGCCTGCAGGCGCATCGCGCCGGTGGTGTCGACCACGTAGAGCGTGCCGTCATCGGCCAGGCAGTAGGCGCGCCCGCAGCGCGGACTCAGCGTGATGTAGGTGCGCGAGAAGGTGTTGTTCAGGTTGATGCCGCGCGGTGTGTCGAGCGGATCGTCTCGCTTCAGCTTGAGCAATCGGCCCTGGCGGGTGAGAAAGAACACGCGATCCGTGAGCTCGCGGCTTGGCGCCTGGGTCAGGAAGGTGCTGGCCGGCGCATTGGGCAGGGTGTCGTCCGCGCTCAAGGCAAGGCCGGACAGGCTCGCGGTCTGGCTGAGTGCGGCCAGGGAGACGCCTGGATAGCTCTGCCCGGGCGATCGCCAGGCGGGTGTCGCCTGGGGCCAGGACTGCAGCCGGAAGGGCCAGAGCCCGGGGGCGGGCTGGGCCTGTTTGAACCAGCTCTGCCGGGCCTCCTGGACGGCCGGCGCACTGACGCGCTGGCTCGACCAGTCGAACTTGTGCGGCTGGAGCAGGCTTTCGTTCGTCTGCCCAAGTGTCAGCCTTGGCAGCCGTTCCGGCCGCACGGGTCCGGACGGGGACGGGGCCCGGCAGCTGACAAGCAACAGCAGGGCCAGCAGGAACCAGCCAAACGGTTGGCCAAGCGAGGCAGAGGGCAGACGCAATCCAGAGGCTCCAACCCGGGGAAGGCTTTGGCTTTATGTTAGGCTGCGCCGTGGCCGGGGGGCTGTACCTTGCAACACAAGCGCGGCCGGTTGCAGGGGCGAGGCGCGCCTCCCCCTCGCCTTCAGGGCAGGCGCAGGCGCAACTGGCGCGAGCTCTTGCGGTAACCCGGATCGCCAGCCGGGACACGCAGGTGCCGAAGCTGGGCCAGCGCGCGTGGCGAGAGGGCCGGCGCATCGAGGGCGGTCAAAACGACATCGAATTCGCCTGCGGCAGGCAGGTCCGGGGCCAGCCATGGCAGGCTCGTCTCGGTGGTGAACCCTTCCCAGGCGAACGCCGCCGAATCGGCGCGTCCCCGGATGTCCAGCCGGTAACCCGTGGCCCCGGGAACACGCTGCCAGGCCAGGCGCTCGCCCGCTTGCAGCCGTGGGGTGGACTGCCAATCCGGGGCTGGCAGCAGTTGCTCGACCAGGCTGGTCTGGCTCTGCGCCCAATCGATGGCCAGGTTGGGACGGAAGATCGTGCTGCGATACTGGTTGCCCTGGTCGTTCGCCTCGACCAGCAAGGTATAGCGCACGCCGGGCAAGGGGGCGATCGTCGCCCGTCGCGGTTCTTCAAACAGCGAGAGGCTGGTGCCATCCGGGGCCACCATCGCCACCGACGCGTAGACGGGCGCCGGCAGGCCCTGGCGATCGACCTGGAGGCGCAGCGTGTGGGTCGTGGCCTGGAGCACCACGTCGTTGTCCCCCGGTGCGTTCGCGTCGCCGTCCAGCACATCGATCGGGCCCGTCAGCGCCAGACCGCTCAGGAAGGCGGCCCAGCGTCCCTGCGTGTCGATCGCCAGCAGGGTCCCCTGCGTCATCTGGCCGCCCGGCAAGTTCAGGCTCAGCTCGAAGCGGCCGTCGGCCTGGGTCGTCGCCGGGGTGGCACTGAGACCCGCTCCGTTGCCCAGGACGACCAGAATGCCCGCCTGGGGGCTGCCATCCGGGCTGACACAGCGTCCGCTCACCCGCAAGGGGGCGAGCGCCGCCTGACCGGACGTCACGACGGTCGTCACCAGCGGCTGCAGGTGCAGCACGGGAGCGGCGTCGTGATAGCCGGCGATCGTCGAGGCCGAGAAGCCAGGGGCCGTGGCCATGTAGACGCCATCGTCGGGCGGTAGGCCCGGCAGGCGGAACCGGCCGTCCGCGTCGCTGCGCACGCTTCGCCCATCCGTGGTCATGATGGTGGCGCCTGCCAGGGCGCGTATCTCAGCGCCTTCCTGCGCGCGCACCGACCCCAAGGTCACGGGGCCGTCCGGAACGCTGCCCCCCGCCCCACCAACGGGCCGAGCGGGCACGGGGAGTGGCGAGGCGGACGGCGCGGGGGGCTGCGGCGTGGCCTGGGGCTGCGCGGGCGTGACCCCTGGTGCTGCGACCAGGGGGGCCCGTGCCGGCGGTTCGGGCGGGCCCACGATCAGGACCGCGTGCGGACCCGTCAGGGGGCGGGCGTTCAGGCAGGCGGTCAAGCCAAGCGTGGTGAGCAGTCCCGTGACGCAAGCGCGCCTGCCAGACTGGCAAAAGGCCGGTCGTGGCGACCGAGAAGCCAGGACGATGGGACGCTCGGTCTGGTTTCGTGAGGTCATGTGCGGTGTTCTCTGTGGCCCTGCCCGACGAACGCGGCCGGCCCCACGACCTTCAATGGCTATGCGGCAGCAGCCGTTCGAGCAGTCCGAACAGCACGGCCCCCGAGAGCACCAGGGGCACGCCGTTCGCCGTGCGCAACGCCACCGGGATCAACTGAGCCAAGACCACGTAAAGCAACACGCCGGCCGCCAGTGGCAGCGCGAAGCCGAGCGTTCCGGTGGCCCCGCCGAGGGCGAGCGGTAACCCGAGCCCCAGCAGGAAGGCCGCTCCGGTGGCAATCGCGGCACGGTGAGCCAGGCGCCGGGAGCGCCCGGCCGCCAGCACCACGGCGGCGGCCAGCATGCCTTCCGGCAGGATATGCGCCAGCAAGCCCACCATGACCAGCAGTCCGATGCTGAAGTTCAACGTGAAGCCAGCGGCCATCGCCACGCCGTCGAAGAAGGTGCAGACCATCAGGCATCCGAGCGCGGAACAGGCCGTCCCGTGGCTGAGCAGGTGGGCGTGAGCGACCTCACCCTGGGCCACCCCTTCCTGGGCATAGCCATGCACGTGCCCGTGCCCGTGTTCCCCGTGGTCGTGGTCATGGTGCCCGGTGTGCCCGTGTCCACAGGCCACTTCATCCTCGTCCCCCACCAGGTCGAGGTGAGGCGCCAGGTAGCGCTCGAAGAGCATGACGGCCACAATGCCGCCAAACAGCCAGGTCAAGGCCCGGCCTTCGTCGCCCTGATGCAGGGAGGCCGGCAGCAATTCAAAGAAGAGCACGGCCAGCAGCAGTCCCGCTCCCAGCGCCATCATGGCCGACAGGCGTTCGTGCGTCAGCCAGCGCCGGGGACGGGAGGCCAGCCACATCCCTCCGGCCATGGTCGTGCTGGCGGTGACCAGGCCGTACATCAGGGTATTGTCGAGGGTCATGGGGATCCCGGAGGGGCGAAAGACGCCAAACTATGACATGTCACGATAGGGCGGTGACGCCTGCGCGTCAAGCGGGCCTCCGACTGACCTGCCGGGCTTCGAGGTGCCGGGACGCGGTCAGAACGACCGCTGGGGGCGACCCGCGCTTGACGATGCTAATGCAATACTATAGCATTTTTTGGTCTGAACCCAACCTTGCCCGTGAGTTTCGTGTTTCCGAGTTTTCTCCCGCCCACCCCGCTGCGGGCCGCGTGCGCCGCTTCCTCGGTCGCGCGGCAAGCCCGAGTCCAGCGCCAGGCCGCGATGCGCTGGCTGCGCCTGGGGACCTGTCTCGCCTGTGTTTGGGGCGGGGCGAGCGGCCGGGCGATCGCCTGTGAAGACGAAGCGCGACACCCGCTGAAGGCGCCTGCGCCCGTCGTGCTGGCCGCCAAGAAGGTCTCCCCCTCGCCGAGCGCCACCCCGTCACCGCTGCCATCGGGCGTTTCGGCCACCGACATGGACGACTTGGAGCGCTTGCTCGGCGGGGCCGGGGCTTCAGCGCCACCCGTGCCCTCGGTTCCGCAACCGGCTGCCAGTCTGGCGCCGATGGTGTCGGTGGCCCGCACCTTCCAGGACATGAACCCGAATATCTCCGTGATCATGGACGTGGCCGCCGCCGCTTTCAGTTCGGAGCCCGATCAGCTGGGCGGCCACGATCCCAAGGCCAACGGCTTCAACTTGCAGCAGCTCGAACTGGCCATGGGGGCGCCGGTCGATCCTTTCCTGCGCTTCGACAGCAACCTGGTGTACTCGCAGTTCGGCGTCGAAATCGAGGAGGCTTATGCCACCAGCTTGATGGCTCCGTTCGACCTGCAAGCCCGCGTGGGGCAGTTTCTGACCCGTTTCGGACGGCTCAACGCGTCCCACCCGCACAGCTGGGAGTTTGTCGACCAACCCCTCGCCAACGGCAAGTTTTTCGGAGGGGAGGGCAATCGGGGGCTGGGGGGAGAGCTTTCCTGGCTGGCGCCGCTGCCGTGGTACGTGGAACTGGTGGGCTCGCTGACGGACGCCCGGGGTGGCGCGACGGCCCGCAGCTTCTGGGGCAACGACATCCTGTCCGTGCGCTCCCCGCTCGATACCCAGGCCACGGCCTCCTTGCGCCAGTTCTTCCCGCTGGGCCCGGACTGGTCGCTGGCCTGGGGGCTCAATGGCGCCACAGGCCCGCACGGCACGGGGCGCTTCAACCGCGCCGATCTGCTGGGCACCGATGTCTACCTCAAGTGGCGCCCGCTGACGGGCTCCACCTTTTATGTGCTCAACTGGACCACCGAGGCGATGACCCGCCGGCGTCAGGTGCCAGGCGGGCTGCTGGTCGACCACGGGGGCTATACCTCGCTCTTCTGGCGATTTGCGCAGCAGTGGGGCACCGCGCTCCGCTACGAACTGGTCAGTGGGCTGCCCGGTGACCCGCTCGACCCGGATTGGGTCGGCGATCGGGGGCGGCTGTCCGCCAACCTGACCTTCTGGCCGACGGAGTTTTCGCGCTTCCGCTGGCAGGTCTCGATGGACCGGGCCAGCTGGCGCCCGGAGCCCGTTTATGCCACTTTTTTGACGGTTGAGACCGTCACGGGGGCGCACGGTGCCCACAAGTTTTAGGAGGACCACCATGTTCAGCACGCGGGCCATCTGGGGGATCGTGGCGGCGCTCACGGTCTGGTTGCCGGCCGAGGCAGCCCTGGCCAAGCTCAAGATCGTCGCGACCCTGCCGGATCTGGCCTGCGTCGCGCGGGAAGTGGGGGGCCCCGACGTGGAGGTCACGGCGCTGGCCTACCCTTCGCAGGACCCGCACTTCGTGGATGCGCGGCCCCATCTGGTGCTGGCCATGAACCGGGCGGATTTCTTGCTCCTGACCGGACTGGAGTTGGAGACCGGCTGGCTGCCTACTCTGATCACAGGCTCTCGCAATCCCCGCATCCAGCCAGGCGGGCCGGGGGGCATGACCGGCTGGCTGGACGCTTCCACGGTGGTGCCGCTGAAGCAAGTGCCCCAGCAGCGCATCGATCGCTCCATGGGGGACATTCACCCTGGCGGCAACCCCCACTACATGGTGGATCCTCGCAACGGCGCCCTGGTCGCAGCAGCCGTGGCCGAGCGATTGGCCGCGCTCGATCCGGATCGGCGGGCCGCTTATCGCGAGCGGGCGCGTCTGCTGCAGGCGCAACTGCGCCGCCTTGCCGAGAGCGAACCCAAGCGCTTTGCGCGCCTGCCCGCCGCGCATCGGCGGGTGGTGGTCTACCACCAGTCGCTCATCTACTTGCTGGAGTGGTTGGGGCTCGAGCAGGTCAACACGCTCGAGCCGAAACCCGGCATTCCACCCTCGCCCGGCCACGTGGCCACGGTGCTGGGCCAGATGCGCAGCCTGGGTGTCAAAGGCATCCTGCAAGAAGAGTACTGGCCGACGGCCGTCGGTCAGTTGCTGGCGAGCAAGGTGGGCGCCAGGCAGGTGCTGCTTCCCGGCGGGCCAGACTTCGACCAGGGGCAACGCTACGCCGACTACCTCAGCGGCATGGTCGATAAGATCCATGCGGGGCTCAAGCCGTGAACGCAGGCTTTTGGCGGTGGAGCCGGGGTGGCGCGGTGCTCGCCGCGATGCTGGGGGCCTGTGCCTGGGTGCCCGGCACGGGCTTTGCGACCGTGCGTGAAGTGGGTCTGGAACTCGCGCTCGACGCCCCGAAGGGTCGTTTCGATGACCAGCGACGCTGGAAAACCAATCAGGGAAACCGCCTGATTCTGGCGGCGGAGGGGCTTCGCCTTAGCCCGGGGGCGCTGACCCTGCTCAGTGAGGCGGCCGCTGCGGGGCCTGCCACCGGCGGGGCCTTCGACCCGACCCGGCCGCCGCCCGGCTTCAGCAACTGCCACGGTGGGCATTGCCACCGCGATGACGGGGCCCTGGTCGACTACGCCGATATCGAGGCGCAGCTGGCGGGTGGGGGCGTCGCGGCGGCGCGTCCGCTCCTGCGCCTGCCGCCCAGCGCTGCCGCCCTGGCCCTCGGGGGGGAGGGCCGCGCCAGCCTGCGCCTGACTGCCTGTGAGCCACACTGTCACCTGCCGCGCGGACGCGTCGGGGCGGTGTCGCTCGATGTGTTGCGCCTGCAGGCCTCTGGTCAGGTGGTCTCACCGGATGGGGAGCAGCGCCAGGCCTGGACGCTCGACCTGCCCCTGACGGGATTTTCCTGGCGGCAGGCCCTGAGCACGCCGCTGGAAGTGGGCCTGAGCGGACCCCTCAGCTATGCCTTGCAGGGCAGCTGGCGTCTCCCGGAAGACCTGTTCGACGATCTTCCCTGGGAGCGCGTCTGGCAGGCCAGTGGCAGCGTGGCGCTGGAAGCGGACCAGGCCTTCAAGCAGCCCTTGCTCGAACACGTGCGCAAGGCGGAGTTTCGGATCACCGTGCGGGCCCTCGACTGAGGGTTCGTGATTCAGTCTATGACCAAGGAGTTCAAAATGCCTC